>JAMPBI010000038.1 GCA_023666775.1 Alistipes sp.
ACATGGTGACGATCGGTTTATTCATTGATCGATATGCTTCGTCTGTGGCGGAAAGAAGCGTCAGAACGTCCTCAACACATCGGGGCATGACCGCCATTTTGCAGACGTCGGCTCCGCAGGTTTCCATGTATTGGAGGCGGCTGACGATTTCTTTTTTGTCCGGAGTCTGCTCAAAGTCGTGGCTGGAGGCAATCACTGCCGCGTTTTGTTTCAGCGAAGCGATAAGGTTTGTGATCGTTTCGGTATTTTCGCTTAGGATTTCGATATCAACCGCGTCAATAAGAGGGTTGGCAGCAGCCTGTTTTAGAAGAGCGGCATATTCCGCAAAAGAAAGTGTAAATCCGCCGCCTTCCTTTGCCGTCCGTATCGTGTAAAGCAGCGGTATATCGCCTATGATACCGCGGATCGACCGGATCGCTTCGTCCGTAGCGGCGGACCGGTCTGTGTGTTCAAATAAATCGGCGCGCCATTCCACGATATCCACAGGGTTTTGCATGATTGCCGCCGCCTGGTCTTTGATATCATTTATGGTTCTGCCGACAATGGGAAGACAGATTTTGGGTCTTCCGCTTCCTAACGTAATATTTCTGATGGTAATGGTATTTGTATTCATAGAAACCTCCGATTTGATCATAATAACTATACCATATGTGGGCGCGGAAAACAATTCGCCCGAAGATTAATTCAAAATATGCAATGTCACATAAGCGGTCACGGTAGACAATTCCGTATTATTGTCATCAACCAGATGGTACAGGCAGGTTCCGTTATAATCCCCTGCGTCCAGATTCACGGACAGCGCCGGGTGTTCCAGCGTTGAACCCACAGGAATGTAAGGGGAGGAATAAACGGTTTCGCCGGTATCGGAGAGAATGATCTCAAAATAAACCGTATGGGAGTTTTCGGACGTATTTTCAACATATGCGTTGCTTGACGGGGAAACTCCGTCATCAAAATACCAGTCGTTGTTCATTGAGGTGATATATGTATTGTCGGGTATCGTTATCTGACCGGTAATATCGGAGGCGGCGGGATTTCCCGGTTCCAAATTTATATCGGCAGGCGCTTTTGCCGGAGAGGGAAGGGTAAACGATAGGATCGTTGCGGCTAATATGAGAAAACCAATTCCGAAAATAATGCCCGTAATAAGCGGGAAAAGCGTCTTTTTGCGTACCAGAGGCAGACCTGCCCAGACAGAAGCGTCTGCATTTTTTAATCGGGTCATGGAAAAATTCCTTTCTTCATTATAATATATGTCGAAAATTTATTTATTAATTTATCGGATCATATTTTCGCTTCCTTTAGCGGATTTAGAGAGGATATGACGCAAAAAAAGATAAAAAAAGGGTAGAAATATGCCGAAATATATAGATATCCGTGATTATGTTGTGTTATAATAACAAGATAGAGTGATTGCAATGAAATTTTCTATCAAATAAAAACCGGGGAACGAGATGGAAGTATTAGCGGTAGAGTCAGTAAAGAAGACATATGGGCAGGGGCGGCTGCAACTGAATAACATCAGCATGAAGGTGGAACAGGGCGATTTTGTCGCGCTTATCGGACCTGCGCAGGCAGGGAAAACCCCGCTACTACAGGTTATAACAGGCAGAAAGAATGCTGACGACGGAAAAATAACCTTTCTCGGGCAGAATATCCGAAGTATGACGGAAGAGGAATGGAAATACGTCGCATGGATCCCGGACGATCTTTTGTATTATGAGAAGAGGTCTGTCAGAAGGATTTTTGAGCGCACGATTTCGTGGACCGGCATGGGAAATATGCAGTATGCCAAGGAGCTTTGCCAGAAATTCTCGATCGATATGGAACAGAATGTGTTGGAATTATCGAAAATGCAGAACCGGTGTGTTTCCTTTATTAACGCGGTACTTACCAGACCCAGGCTGATCTGTATTGACGAGTTATATCATGAGATTGATATAGAGACTTACCTTAATATGCTTGAAATCCTTATGGAAATGCGTCAAAAAGGAGCAACGGTCATTGCTTCGTTTGACGAATACAAAAAAATCAACGGCTGCTGCAATAAGTTTATGGTGTTAAACGAGGGGACATGTAAAGCAAAAGGAGAAATAGCCCCGGACTATATTCCGCCTAAAATGGTTTCCATGAATCTGAAGTCCTGCTTTAAGGAAACGGTAGGTGAGGACGAGTGGGAGGAATACGTTGAATTGTTTCTTCACGACTGTCGTGAACTGGCGGGAGGAGAATTAAACACTTTGGGGGATAATTTGTTTTTCCCTTATAACGGCGATCTGACAGCGCTTTCACATCTATTGTATAAATTTGGCTGTGAAGATTATCTGGTAGAGCAGATGACGATGGAAGAAGATCATTTAAAAAATTATGAGAGGTGGCAGGAATGAAAGCGGTATGGTGGAATGAGTCGATCGACACCGGAAAAACAACGATAATTCATGCCGGGATTTTTTGCGGTATCCTGTTTCTCTTTGTTATGTGCGGCAGAATATTTAAAATAAACGCTCATCAGATTTATATGATGGTTTCCGAACTGCCGGATTCATTAATAGCGCCGGTGGATTTCCTCCAGAAAAGCGAGGTGGCAGATCCCGCGCGGTGCCTGCTGCTGGCGGAGTCGGTTCTCAACGTTCCGGTATTATTTTACGCGGCGCTGCTTCCTACGCGTATGATCGGCGAGGAAAATGAAAACGGAACAATGGCGTTTATCTGTAACGGACCATTTGGGAGAAAAGATATTTTTTCCGGAAAACTTATGGCATGTTGTACAAATTATACGATGGTTGTTACGGCAATGTTTCTTACCGGCGCGGTTACGGCGGCGCCGGGTGTGGATTTTTTCGGTTCGCTTATGATATGCGCCCGTGTATTTGTAATGCTGCTGGTTACGGGATTGTCCCTGATACATATTTCCGCGCTTTACTGCGCTGCTAAAAGCGCGCATACTTGCAGCGGCGGCAGAATATTTGTCTGTATGCTGTTGAATACGGTTATGGGATATTTTTATCTGATATTGACGACGGCAAAGGATGTCGCCGAGGCAAAGGGGAAAATAGTCGTTCTGAATAAGGCGGCGGATCTGATGTTTTACGCGTTGCAGCGGATTTCGGCGGTACAAATTTGCGCTCCCGAAGAAATATATGTAAAAATTCCCTGGGCGCTGGTAGCGTTGATGCTATCCCTACTTATTATAATAGGAACGTTATCGGGCGTGATTTATGAGAAAAGGGATTTTGGTTGGGATTGATCGAGACTTGAAAAAGAGAGGTAATATATTTGATTAAGAAAACATTTGTGAGAACAAGGTCATTGCAGGACGGAATGAGAATAGAACAGTCGATCAAGGACAGGACGGGGCGTGTGCTGATCCACCGGGGAACGCTGCTGGACGAGTATATGATCAGTTCCATGCTGAAACTGAATATTCCCGGCGTTTATATCGGCGAGGGCGAGGAAGATCCCGAACCGGAGAAAGAACCGGAAAAGAATGAACCGCCGATGTCCGCGAAGGCAAAAGAGACGATTGAAAAAAATATGACCGCGGACCGCTCCAAGGTGAAACTTACCGAAAGCGTAAAAAAGAGGGTGGAAGAGGGAATACAGTATCTTTACAGCAACACGGAATCGGACAAGTTTACCAATGCCGCCAATAGCATTGCGGACGATCTTATGAAAGCGATCATGGAAAACGACGCTATCGCGGTTGATATCGATACATTGAAGATCAGCGATGAGTACACCTTTAAGCATAGCGTTGATGTTGCCACAATGGGAATGATCATCGCGAAAAAACACGGACTTTCAGATAAACAGATCTACGAGGTCGGTATCGCGGGGCTTCTGCATGATGTAGGCAAGTCGAAAATACCGAATGAAATCCTGAACAAGCCGGGAAAGCTCACCGATGAAGAGTTTGCGATCATGAAACAACATTCCTTATACGGTTACGGCATTCTGCGGGAAAAAGAGGATATTTCCGATTCGATCCGTATGGGAGTGCTTCAGCACCATGAGAAGATCAACGGAAAAGGATATCCTCTGGGCGCTTCGGCGGATCAGATCGATATCTACGCAAGGATATTGTCGGTTGCGGACATTTATGACGCGCTGGTTACGGAACGACCGTATAAAAAAGGTTTTTCCAAGAGGGACGCGGTGGAGATCATCATGTCCATGACGGACGAGCTGGATATTGACGCAATGAAGAGTTTCCTTGGCAGCGTGATCCTTTATCCGGTAAATTCCATTGTACAGCTCAGTAATAATGAAAAGGCTAAGGTTGTGGAGAATAATCCGGATTATATCCTGCGCCCGAAGGTTGTGGGTCTGACTACCGGTAAATTATATAATCTGTCCGAAGACGTTGCGTGCGCGAGCCTTGTAATTTTATAAGGAAATCGTCATTTACCGTGAATAAAATCTTAATATTTTCTTATAACATAAAAAACCTCTTTTTGATAACATGGTTATCGAAGGGAGGTTCTTTGTTATGGCAAAGTATTTATATGAAGGAAATTTGAACGAGGCTGTGAACCGTCATAAAAAAGGCGCGATCGAGTATTATGTACGGGGAACGGTCACGATTGGGGGACGGCTTTATGAGCGGTATGGGATAAAAACACATTTTATCGGGGTGGGAGAAGACTATATTGAGCTGATCAGACGATATATTCTTCCGTTCATTCAGGCGGGAGATCTTGTCAGTACCAGCGAAAAGGTTATTTCCATGTGTCAGGCGAATGTCGTGCGCATGGAAGATATGAAATTATCCCGTATGGCAAAGTGGCTGAGCCGTTTCGGAAAAAAGACGGATAGCGGGATCGGTATAACGGAACCGTATAAACTTCAGCTTATGATGGACAGGAACGGAATGTGCAGAGTGTTGTGCGCGGGCATTGCGGGAGCCGTCGCAAAGCTGGTCGGAAAACGCGGAGTTTTTTATGAAATACTGGGAGAGGAAACGGCTGGAATTGACGGGTTTTACAGTCATTCCGCTTTTGAAACATACCATACCATGGCGACGTTAAATCCGAAAGACCCGGATAAGGTATGCAAGGAAATCTATGAGAAATGTCATGTCCCGGTTATGATTGTTGACGCGAATGACATTGACGTCCATATTCTTGGCAAACCGGAAATATTAAAGGAAATACCGGACGGACTGCTGGCGGCATTGATCATGGATAATCCGGCGGGGCAGGACGACGAGCAGACGCCGTTTGTTGTCATACGGGACATCACGGGAAAGATGCCGCAGCCGTATACGCCTAAGAAGCCGATTTCCGCCTCCTAAAATTTTCCTCAAAATTTTAAAATTTTGCGTGACAAATTAAAATTTTTGTTGTAATATAGTAATATAAAAAGTGGGGTACTATACCTATTTTGAGATTTAACCTGAAAAAAGGAGTTTTCGGGTTTTCTATCATTACAGACAAGGAGGTGACTGTTAATGATAAGTACTGTTTATAGTTACTATCTGAGCCAGTATGCAACAAAACCAAGTTCCCGCTTTGACTCCCATAAAAAAAGTGAATTGCGTAACGTATACAACAAGATGGTCAGCATTAATAGGCGCTCTCCGTTGTATAAGCTGAATTTGTCTGAAGATATGCAGAAGCTTGCTATTGATATTAAGGAGAACGCTATCGATCTGAAAGATATTTCTTCCGAATTATCCGAAGCGGAAAGCGGCATGAACGAGATCAAGCATAAGGCGAAGTCTTCCGATGAGGAGGCGCTTGAGGTGAAATATACCGGAGACGGGAAAAATCCTACGGAAGGCTTTACGGTAGATATCAAGCAGCTTGCGACCAATCAGGTAAATACAGGGCATTATCTTCAGCCGCAGGGTAAGCATTTGGCAGCGGGAGATTATTCCTTCGACATCAATATAGCGGACGTAACGTATGAATTGCAGTTTAATGTTGAGAGTCAGGACACGACGAAAGACGTTCAGGAAAAGATCGCGCAGCTTATCAACCGTTCCGGTATCGGCATGAGAGCGCAGGTCGAGAGTGACGCGCTGGGCAATACGGCGCTTTCCGTAAGCTCGGGACAGACGGGGATCCGTAATATGAGGTCCTTGATCTTCACGGTTTTTGACGATGAAAATTCCAGCAATAAGGGAGCGGTGGATTATCTGGGACTGAACAGAACCATGAAGTATCCGTCGAACGCCATATTCGCGATAAACGGAGAGACTCGTTCCTCGGCAGACAACCATATTACGGTTGACCGGGTATTTGAACTGGAGTTTAAGGGGACGACAGAGGAACCGGCGAGGGTTACTCTGGAGGAAGACACGGATTCAATCGCCAGAGAAGTATCGGAATTTGTCGGCGGGTATAACCGTATCGTGGATTTCGCGAAGAAAGCGTCGGAAAAATTCGGCGGCGGCGAGAAACTTCTTAAAGAGTTTGAACGGATTGCGAAGTCATACAACTCCGTTTTGGAGGAAAACGGTTTTATCGTTAAGGAAGACGGCAAGCTTGAAATCGGGGAGGACGCCGCGAAGCGCCTTGGCAGCAGGGAGGAAGTGGCGAAAGTCTTGAACAGGCTGGAAGATTTCCGGTCTTCCGTCTCAAGGAAAACGGATAACATGATCAGTAATCCGCTGGAGTATATCGATAAAAAACTGGTTATTTATAAACACCCGGTAAAGAACTTTACAAGTCCGTATAGTTCAAGCACTTATGCGGGAATTATGTTTGACGGATATTACTAAATGTAAAAATATAGCTGGCAGGAGTTAGAGTTCTCCTGCCAGCATTTTTTCTATGGCGATACCGCACCCGTCTTCATCGTTGCTCAACGTGACGTAGTCCGCGGAAGTTTTGACCGTGTCCACGGCATTTGCCATGGCGACTCCCATGCCGGCTTCTTTGAGCATTATGGCGTCGTTTTCGCCGTCGCCGAAAGCGGCAAGCTGTCCGGCTGTATATCCCAATATCGAGAGAAGATATTTCAGCGTATAGGACTTGTCGATGTCGGGCGGTACGATTTCCAAGAAAAACGGAGCGGAAGTAAACGCGTTTAACGCGGGGAAACTTGCGCGCACGACGGGCAGTTCCTTTTCCACGGTGGCGGGATCTTCCGTTATAATAAACTTATTTACCGGAAAATGAATGTAAGCGTCAATGTCTTCAATCTGTTTAACCGGAAGATGGTTGATCCCGGCTTCGATCTGCACATATTTGTTTTCTTTTTTATTGGTGATCACGCAGTCTCCTTCATAAGTAAGGAGGGCGTAATCGCGTTCTATGGCGAATTTGCAGATCGGCGTAACGTATTCGTTGGGGATTTTTTTGTCGTAGATGATCTCGTTTGTCATGCAGTCCACAATGCACGCGCCGTTGTATGCCAGAATGTAGCCGCCTTTTTGTTGTAGGTTCAGCTCTTTCGCAACCGGCATGATACCGTAGACCGGTCTTCCGGAGGCGAGTACGACCGTACAGCCTTCCTGCTGCGCGGCGCAGATGGCTTCGCGGGTTCTTTCGGTTACTTTCTTTTCCGTATTGGTCAGGGTGCCGTCCAGATCGAACGCTAAAACTTTGTATTTCATATTGCTCCTTTTCTTCCTATTATATATTCTGTATTATAGCATAATAAAAAAATTATTACAAATTTGAAAAATATGTTGACGGCTTCATTCTGGTGTGTTATATTAAACTAGCTATGGAAGAGGTCTTTTTTTTATGCCTAAAAACAAGACCGCAAACGAATTTGAATTTAAGCGGAGGTGGAAGTTGTGCGCGTAAAGATTACATTGGCATGTACAGAGTGTAAGCAGCGGAATTACAACATGACGAAGGAAAAGAAAAATCATCCTGATCGTATGGAAACAAAGAAATACTGCAAATTCTGTAAATCACACACATTACACAAGGAAACGAAGTAATTTGATTTCTCAATTTTGTTGCGAGGTGAAAGCATGAGTGAAGAAGCTAAGAAGACTAGCTGGTTTAAAGGTATGAAAGCCGAATTTAAAAGGATTTCATGGCCTTCAAAGGATACTCTGACAAAGGAAACCGTTGCAGTTGTCGTTATTTCCGTTTTACTTGGCGTAATTATTACCGTTATCGATCTGATTGTTAGAACCGGTATTGAGTTCATAGTGAGATAAGGGGAAGGTGAGAGTATGGCAGAAGCAGCAGAAGCAAAATGGTATGTCGTTCATACCTATTCGGGTTATGAGAACAAGGTTAAGGCAAATATTGAGATGACGGTCCAGAACAGAGATCTCGGCGATCAGATATTGGAAGTCATGGTTCCGATGGAAAGCGTGATCGAGATTAAGAACGGTACGTCTAAGGCTGCCGAGAAGAAAATGTTTCCGGGTTATGTACTGATCCATATGATCATGAACGATGATTCATGGTATGTAGTTCGGAATACACGCGGCGTTACAGGATTTGTCGGTCCCGGTTCCAAACCGGTTCCTTTGACAGAGCAGGAGATGAATTCCCTGGGAATTATGTCTGCCGGCAATACGATAGTGATCGACTACAAGGTAGGAGACACGGTTACCGTTGTTTCCGGCGCGTGGGAGAATACCGTCGGCGTTATCAAGACGGTCAACACGGCGAAGAAGTCGGTTACGATCACTGTTGATATGTTCGGTCGTGAAACACCGGTTGAACTTGGGTTTAAGGAAATAAGACATTTAGCATAGAGCGGATTTGTCTTAGGACTGCCCGGCGGGTAGGAAGGTCCCTATCGGACCCGGGCGTGGGAGACTTATAAAAGTCGCCAAATACCACATTATTTTTAGGAGGTGCCATAATGGCAAAGAAAGTTACAGGATACATTAAGTTACAGATTCCTGGTGGCAAGGCTACACCGGCTCCACCAGTAGGTCCGGCTCTCGGACAGCACGGTGTAAATATCGTAGAGTTTACAAAGCAGTTTAACGCAAAGACGGCAGATCAGGATGGAATGATCATTCCTGTAGTTATTACGGTATATGCCGACAGAAGCTTCAGCTTCGTTACAAAAACTCCGCCTGCTGCAGTACTTCTCAAGAAGGCTTGCAATATCAAGTCCGGTTCTGCCGTACCAAACAAGACAAAGGTAGCAACCATTACAAGGGCTGAGGTTCAGAAGATTGCGGAACTGAAAATGCCTGACTTGAACGCGGCCTCTCTTGACGCAGCTATCAGCATGATAGCCGGTACGGCAAGAAGTATGGGTATTTCAGTAGTTGATTAATTAATTAAAGGTGGGAGGCAAAAGCAAAGGCTTTATACCCGCTATTACCACTAGGAGGTTTATTAGAATGAAAAGAGGCAAGAAATACGTTGAAGCAGCGAAGGCTGTAGATCGTGCAACTTTATACGAAACAGAAGAGGCAGTTGCTTTAGTTAAGAAAACGGCAGTTGCAAAGTTCGATGAGACAATCGAAGCGCATATCAGAACAGGCTGTGACGGACGTCACGCAGACCAGCAGATCCGTGGCGCGGTAGTGCTTCCGCACGGAACGGGAAAAACGGTCCGGGTATTGGTATTCGCCAAAGGCGACAAAGCTGATGAGGCTTTAAAGGCAGGAGCCGATTTCGCGGGCGGTGAGGAATTGATCCCTAAGATCCAGAACGAAAACTGGTTTGAGTTTGACGTTGTTGTCGCGACTCCGGATATGATGGGCGTTGTAGGCCGTCTCGGACGTGTGCTGGGACCAAAGGGTCTGATGCCGAATCCAAAGGCAGGTACCGTTACGACAGACGTCGCTAAGGCAATCAGCGATATCAAGGCTGGTAAGATCGAGTACAGACTTGACAAGACCAATATTATTCATGTGCCAATTGGTAAAGCTTCATTCAGTGAAGAAAAGTTAGCGGACAACTTCCAGGCGATTATGGGTGCGATCGTTAAGGCAAAACCAAATACGCTCAAGGGAACATATCTCAAGAGCATTACACTTACTTCAACAATGGGACCTGGTATCCGGGTGAACACGGTTAAGTACAATAATGTGTAATTTGGTAAAACAATGATTGACACCGTTATAGATTAGTGCTATTATAAGCAAGATGGAAATTGCAGAACAATTTCCTATATAAACTGCCCGAAGACAGTAGGTATCATTATGATATAAGCCGCAGGCGCCTACCGAGGAGAAACGTACAGAATACGCATACCCTCTGCTTCGGCAGAGGGTTTTTGTTTTGACCCGACGAAGGCAGGAAAATGAAACAGGAGGTAAATCAGGTCATGGCTAAGATTGAGATTAAGAAACCTATTGTTGAAGAGATTTCTGAAAATCTTAAAGACGCGAAGTCAGCGGTGGTAGTTGATTATCGTGGTCTTACCGTTGAGCAGGACACACAGCTTCGTAGAAAGCTGAGAGAAGCGGGCGTTGTTTACAAAGTTTACAAGAATACAATGATCAACTTTGCAATCAAAGGAACCGATTTTGAAGCGCTTGCTCCGCATTTGGAAGGACCGACGGCGATTGCGGTTTCTAAGGAAGACGCTACGGCGCCGGCAAGAGTTCTTTTTGAATTTGCCAAGGAAGCGGAAGCGTTACAGCTTAAAGGCGGCGTAGTTGAAGGAACCTATTATGACGCAGACGGTATTAAGGTTATCGCAAGTATCCCTTCAAGGGAAGAACTTCTTTCCAAGTTCCTTGGAAGCATTCAGTCACCTGTCGCGAATTTTGCGCGCGTTATCAAGCAGATTGCGGAAAAGCAGGCTGAAGCGTAGTCGGAATATGGAAATAAGCAGACTTATAACAATTTAAATGGTAAAGGAGAAAAACAATGACAACACAGGAAATTATCGAAGCAATCAAAGGTTTAACCGTATTAGAATTAAATGATTTAGTTAAGGCATGTGAAGAGGAATTTGGCGTATCCGCAGCAGCGGGCGTTGTAGTTGCGGCAGCAGGAGCCGGCGCAGGCGCGGCAGGAGCTGAGGAGAAGACAGAGTTTGACGTAGAACTTACAGAAGGTTCCGGCGTTCCGGTAATCAAGGTTGTACGTGAGATCACAGGCTTAGGCTTAAAGGAAGCTAAGGATCTTGTAACGGCAGCTCCTAAGGTAGTTAAGGAAGGCGTCAGCAAGGAAGAAGCCGAGAACATTAAGAAGCAGCTTGAAGAAGCGGGCGCAAAGGCTACAATCAAGTAATTACTTACAAAGATATTTTTATGGCTCTGTGGGGAAACTTACAGAGCCTTTTATTTCTCTTTTTTATTCAAATTTTTTCCAAAAAGTATTTGACAAGTTTTCCCTATTGTGTTATGATGTACAGTACCTCATTGT
>JAMPBI010000039.1 GCA_023666775.1 Alistipes sp.
GGGACTGTTTCTGTCGGAATTTGGCGGGAAGACGGAGGGGAAAAGTTAATATTTGCGGTTAGAACGATTTTATGCTATACTGGATTATAATTGAATAGGGAACGATAAAATCCTATAGTGAAAACGAAATACAAAACGAATGTAAAATGTGAGAGAAGGAAAACGAATGATCAGGATAGCTGTATGCGATGGCGACGAACTCTTTCGGGCAAGTCTGAAAGGGTATATCGGCAAATATTTATCGGAAAGAAATGTCGAGCAGGATATGGATTTCTTCGCGTCGGGAGAGGAACTGTTAGATCTGGGTATTGAGCTGGCGCGTTATGATATTGTATTTTTGGAGATAACGGGAAAAAAGAAGAACGGGATCGAGACGGCAATGCGGATAAGGGAATGCCGCTCGGATATTTATATCGCCGCGATGGCGGACAGCATGAAGTATTCCACGGACGGGTATCGGGCGGATATTATCCGGTATCTGTTAAAGAACGGCAGTGATTTTGAAGAGCTGGTCCGGGAATGTCTGCGCGCCGTTTTCGAGAAAATGAGCCGCGTTACGCCGGGGATAAAACTTCCCTTCCGGGAATGTGAAAAAGACGTTTTGGTGGAGCGGATTTTTTATGTGGAGAGCAGGCTGCATACGCTGGAGTTTTACATTATGGAAGAAAGCATAAAGAAATATACGATGTACGGAACGCTGAACGCGTTGGAACAGGATATGCGGGAATTTCATTTTGTCCGGATCCATCAGAGTTATCTGGTGAATCTGAGGCATATCCGAAATGTTTCCGCGTATAAAGTGATTTTGAATAACGATCAGGAACTGAAGATCCCGAAGACGCGGTATAAGGCTGTGAAGCAGGCGTTTTTGGAGTATCGTGGGGAAATATAGTGCGAAAGGAAAACCTTGGTGTGAAAGCCGGGGTTTTGTTTTTTGAGAGGAAATTGGTATAAAAGTGTAACCTTTTGCGGGCATATTTTATCTAACGAGTGTAAGGAAAAATACGATAAGGAGGTCGGGGGCAGATGGATAAAAACGCGTTTGGAGAGCTGGTCATGGAAGCGGAGCTGTCATTGTACCGTGTGGCGAAATCAATTTTGCAAAGCGACGACGACTGCGCGGACGCCATCGGCGAAGCCGTCACGAAAGCATTTGAACGTCTGCATACGCTGCGGGAGGACCGGTACGCGAAGACGTGGCTTATGAGGATTTTGATCAATGAATGTTTTTCCATAAGGCGTTACGCGCAGAGGTACATTTACCCGGGGGAGGAGCAGGAGTTGGAAACCATGGTGGAAAGTCAGGGAAACGAAACGGCGGCGGACTATTCGACGTTGTATGAGGCAATCGCGAGACTGCCCGCCAAAAACAGGCTTGTGATCGTTTTGTATTATCTGGAAGGGTATTCGGTGAGGGAAATAGCGGATTTACTGCATATCAAGGAAAATGCGGTGAAGACGAGAATGTCAAGGGCGAGGAAAGAAATGAAACGGATATTGAAGGAGGATCAGGCATGGACAATTTTGATTTAAAGGGGTTATATCCGGCGGTTCCGACGGTTGTGCATGAAAGGCTACGCAGCGTGGTCGAGGAGCAGACGAATACAAAGGGGAACAAAAGGAGAGCAGGGGGAAAGAGGTTTTATAAAAAAGTTCTGGTGGTTTCTCTGGCAGTGGTTATGGTACTGGGAATGACTGCTGTGGCGGCAGATGAAATATTTCACCTCAGAGTGGAGCAAAAGGGGTATCAGGCAGAGATTGTCGGTGAGATGGAGAAGGTTTTGGACGAGGCTTTTGAAGGGCATGCGTATATCGCGTTAAAATTTGGCTATCTGCCGGAAGGAATCGTGCCGGATCAGCCGTCGGAAAATATTTACGCGGATCCCGGTGAAATTTCCGCCGGAATTGTGAAATTCCATGATGAGAACGGGGAGGGCATTTCGCCTTTTATTATGAAGACCGGGGAGAGCGACGTGCTGGCGCAGATTAAGAGTACGGATAACGTAACGGAGTATTCCGCCGGCGGGAAGAGGATTTATATTATAAACCAGATGAGCGCGTACCCGGAAGAAGAAAAAGCGTTTGTCAAGCAGGGTTACGTTTTCTTTGACGCTTGCAATTATTACGCGGGTCTTGGTATGACGGCGGGGATTTCCGACGAGGACGCCGTAAAAATCCTTGAAAACTGCGTGCTGGAAGGGATTGATGAGTCGGCTGTTTCCGGTATGTTCGTGGTCGCGAAGAAAGACGTCGTTTCGTGGAGGGAAGATGAGATAAAGCCTGTCCAAACTCCGAAAACGGAAACGGATCGGGAGTATCTGTTCTGTAACTTTAAAAAGCCGGGGGAGACGGCGGAGTACCGTGCCGGTTTTACGGCGTTTGATTTTACGCTGAACAGTTATGAGTATATTGACAATATCAACGATTTTCCCGACCGGGATAAGTTTATATATGATCTGAAAGAGGAATGGTTTGACGAGGACGGGCGTATCCTGCCGCGCCATGTCCAGCTTGTAAGACCGGGCGACGGTATTCATTCGGTAAATGAGATCATCGGCGAGCGCGACGTCCCGGTAAAACTTCTTGTGGCTAATTTTACGATGGAGATAAAGGGGAAATACGGTAGCGAGGCAATACAGGTCGCGCCGTATCTTTATCTGGACGGGAAGGAACCGAAACCGACGCCGGAGGGCGTTTACGAGCAGGGGGACACCCGGGGGTCGTCGGAGGGTATGCCGATTTATAATGAGATCTGCGCGGATAATGTGAAGCAGATTTTGTTTGCCGATTTGAAAGAGGGCGATGTGGTGACGTATAATGTGATTTATATCGTGGACGAGGAGGATATAAATCATGTGGGGCTGGTGCTGCATAGGGTTAATACGAATTTGGCGTTTGATTTGAGGGGGGAGTAGGGGGGATTTTTGAGATAGTAGGGTTGAGGGGGTATGAGAGGAAATGGGGGGAAGGGGTATGCGGGGAAATGGGTTTTTAAACTAAAAACGGGTAAGGGTAGGAGTATATGGAAGGCGCGGTTTTTGGGTTGCAGTAGTTGTGATTGGGAGGCTGCGTCTTTTTTGGTGGGTGTGCGATTTAATGGAACGGGTTGTGCTGGAAATTGTTGATATTTGTCCGTTTTCTGCAAAAAATGTCCGTTTTCTGCAAGAGGGGTTGAAATGTGGGGGTGGATGGGGTAGAGTAAAAAGAAATACATTGTAGTAGTGATGGATAATTAAAAGTTATCCATTGGAAATAAATTGAGGAAGGGTAAATTGTTATGACAAAAAATTCAGAACTTAGCATTATTGTTCCTGTTTATAATGTACAAGAGCAATTAAGAACTTGTCTTGATTCTTTAATTAATCAATCATATAAAAATATAGAATTTTTTATTATTGATGATTCATCTACAGATGATTCCCCCAATATAATAAAGGAATATGCAAAAAAATATGAAAATTTAAAACCTATATTTTTGGAAAAAAACCATGGGGTTGGATATGTAAGAAATTATGGTATAACTATGTGCAAAGGAGAATATATAGGTTTTGTAGATAGTGACGATTGGATAGATGTTGATTATTATCAAAAGTTGTTATCATCAATTAAGAAAAATGATAGTGATATTGCAGCGTGTGGGATTATAACTGAATATGATAATTCTTACTCTTATAAGTTGCGTTATAAATATGACTTTGAAAATTGCATTAATGGTAATTTTGCACTTAAACTTTTAACAAAATCGGAGAATTACGGACATTACATAACACCTATCGTGAATAATAAAATATATAATCGTAAGTTCTTGAAAACAAATAACATAGTTTTTAACGATAACCGAAGCTTTCAAGATGATTATTTTTCTTTTTTTGCTATGCTTTATGCAAAAAAAGTAGTGTTACTACCTAATACAAATTACCATTATTATCAGAGAACTAATTCTATAACGCATACATTTTCAAAAAGACTAGTAGATGATTGTATAAACACTTTGGTACAAATCCGTACAGATTTAGTGAATCAGAAATTAATTGAAATATATGAAAAAGAATATTATTCATATGTTGAGCGCCTCTTAACATCCCTATTGGATATGCTTATCCGCAAGGAACCTGAAATTACTACACAAAAAAAATATTTGAAATATATTATGTTAAATTTAAGTAAAAATTTTCATATGCACAAAATAATAGAATATTTAGATAATAGACGAATATTTAATTTTTTTGGTTTAACATAGTGGAAGTAAGTATTTTCATACTCTCCCACTATGCTGATATTTATTGCTTTAGTTTACAATATAATCGTTCATATATTCTGTATAATTAGCTGCGAAATTAGATATATACTTTTGGTCTGGTGTGTTATCTAAACGACATATTGCTTTATATATATGTTTTAAAAGGAAATATTGATGCTCATTAATAACTTTAGAGGCATTTTTATCTACCCAATTCAAGATATATTTTATATCATTAAAATTTCCTATTTTACCAATTGCTTCCATTATGCTGGCTACAGTAAAGTAATTTTGTTCAGCTTCCAATTGCTTAATTAAATTTATGTTAGCATTGTATAACTTTTTTTCTCCAATTATATCAGCCATATGTTCTCTAATATGACAATCGGAATCAAATAATGAATTTATAATTATTTGGTTGATTTCTTCCGATTCTGTTGTCATCAAAAAACTTTCTAATTTATAGCGGTTCAAATCAATTGAGGAAGCTTTTGAACGGGAAAAGTACCCAATTATCCATGGCATTGTAATTTTTAATAATTTTTGTCTCTTTGATAGTACTAACATTAAATCTGTCTTCCATGTCACAATTTCTTCGCTATAATCGTTAAACGCACCAAATAAATTTTCCATAAAATTCCTTACAAATATTTCTGATACCTTAACATAATTACATTTCACTAACAAATTATAGTATACATTTAATAATCCGGAAATAAGATCAAATCTATCATCATTAAGTACATGTATTATGAGTGCTTCATAATCATTAAAAAATTCAGTTAATTCAATTTCTGTATATTTGTTACTTATATCATTTAGTATATCTGTGATGATTGATATTCGAGAACCGAAATACTCTTGTATATAATCAACAAACCTTTCCCTAGATTCGCTTATCAGATTTGTTATGCCACATATATTAAGAGCTTCATGAAAATCTGACAAATATTGATTTTCACTTATAAAATTTCTAATTGTAGCTGTTAAAAAACGCAAATTGTCAGGCTCATATTCGATATAAGTTAAATGAGTTAAATCAAATGGTATTTGAGACGTTTTTTGCTTAATCATTAAAATATTTTGAGCATCTTTAAAAGAATGAGCTATGCCTAATTCATAAAAAACATTCGGATTATAATCTGTTAAATCCGCAATAATATACCTAGACTTTAATATTTCTGTCAATATTTTATTTAAAATAGGTTTAGAGCCTGATATTTCATCTGCTCTATTGCATATTAATCCGTTATTATTTAAATCTTTTTTTATCGTACCATATATATAATCAAAATTTGAACTAAACGGCATTAACATAAAGCAACGGTTTTTCTCAATAGGAATTTTATCATTAATAAATTGTTTTGGATAAATTTTATAATCCTTCATTAGTAAGCTCCCTGTTATCAGATATTTTATCAACGGATAACTTTTAATTATCCATCACTCTCCCACCCTAAAATCCTTCCGCGGGTGCTTCGTCCTCAAAATATCCCCCTGCTTCGCCATCGCGACATGAGTATAGATCTCTGTGATATTAATCGAGCTATGTCCCAGCATTTCCTGAATATAGCGGATATCCACGTCTGCTTCCAGCAGACTGGTAGCAAACGTATGACGGAACATATGGGGTGTGATGTGCAGGTCGATCGCGGCAAGAGAAGCATATTTATTGATCATGTGGCGGACGGATTGGTCGGATAGCGCCCTGCCGGACAGATTGACGAAGAAATGCCCGTTTGCCTGTATCTCGGATTGAAAAGCGTCCTTATATTCAATCAATACATTTGCGACGTCGTCATTCCCAATCTGAATGCGGCGTTCCTTGGAGCCTTTTCCGTAAATGAGAATGGTTCTGTCATACAGGTTCACGTCGGAGGCTTGAAGGGAACAAAGTTCGGAAATCCTCATGCCCGTGGCAAAAAGCAGTTCCGCGACGGCAATGTCCCGAAGGGTACTGCGCTTCTGGTAAGTTGTTTTTGCGGCAGCGTGTTCATGGTATATTGTCGCCAGAAAATGTTCCAGAGTATGGAGGGGTATGGTTTTCGGCAAAATAACGGGTTCGCGGAATTTAACGTGTATCTTATTAAAAGGGTTCCGGTCGATCAGATCCCGATACTCAAAATAGTGGAAGAGCGCTTTCAGAGAGGCGATCTTTCGCTTTACGGTCTTCGGTTTATAGTTCTGGTGCAATCCGGCGATGTAGGCTTCCAACATAGCCGGATTGAAGGTGTTTATTTCTGCGGAAGGGAATTGCTGTTCAAACTGCGTCAGGTCAATGCGGTAGGCTTTCAGGGTTTTGGCGTCCAGCCTTTTTTGAGAGCGGCAGTATTCCAGATAGTTTTTTATCTGGCAGGATATGGATAGGGAATTTTGCGGTCCATTAATAGGAAGTTGTCCTGTGGTATCTTCATTTTGCGTGTGTGTCTGTAAATAAATCATAATGATTGCTCCTTTGTTTTTTGATAACTATATATCATACACGGATTTGGGAAAGAATGCACCTGTAGAGTATTTTATCTGATATGATTCGGGTGTAAAAAGCCCTGTAATGAAGTTCGTGTCAGCAGATTGTACAAAAGAAATTCGCGCTCACCCGAACCCTGATAGGAAATTGCCCTGCGATTTCAAGATTTCACACAAAAATTAGCATTACAAAAATTAGTCATATATAAATTAGTAATTTATAAATTAGTAAATCGTAATTGACTAAATTATGACAGCATGATATATTGATTATAGAATACGAAGTATCCATAATACGGTAAAGCCGATGGGGAACGGAGGTAAGAATATGTTTATTGGAAGAGAGCGGGAGCTGGTTTCGCTGAATAAGTTATACGCGTCGGATAAGTTTGAGTTTGCGGTTATCTATGGTCGACGCCGTGTGGGGAAAACGGCGCTGATCAACCAATTTATCAAGGATAAAGAGGCAATTTATTTTATGGGTGTGGAAAGCAATGCCAGGCAGAATCTGGAAAATTTCAGTCGAAATATTATGGAGCGTGGGACGGACATTCCGACAGAGACGACGTTTGTTTCGTTTCAGGCAGCATTGGAATACGTTTTTCATCTGGCGGAAAAAGAACGCGTGGTCTTAGCGATTGATGAGTATCCTTATATAGCTCATGCTTCGAAAAGTTTTGCGTCCACCCTACAGTTATTGATTGACAAGTATAAAGATAATTCCAAATTGATGTTGATCCTTTGCGGTTCTTCCATGTCGTATATGGAGGACCATGTACTGTCTTACAAAGCGCCGCTTTATGGAAGGAGGACGGCGCAAATGAAGATTTTGCCTTTTGATTTCGCGGATACCTGCCGGTATTTTAAGAAGTTATCCGATGAAGATAAAGCGTTGATTTATGGCATTGTGGGCGGAACGCCGCAGTATCTTCTGCAAATGGACGACAGGCTGAGTATAGAAGATAATATTAAAAATACGTTTCTTAATCCGTCGTCGTCGTTGTTTGAGGAGACGGAAAATTTGTTAAAGCAGGAAGTGCGGGAGCCGGCTCTGTATAATGCCATTATTACCGCCATTGCGTCGGGAGCGTCCCGTATGGCGGAAATTTCTTCTAAAGTGGGAGAGAGTACCGGCGTATGCGCCGCTTATCTGAATAATTTAATAGAACTGGGGCTGATACAAAAAGAAACGCCTTATGGTGAAAAGACGTCACGGAAGTCAATCTATATCATCAATGATAATATGTTTCGGTTCTGGTATCGGTTTGTTCCGGAAAATAGTTCCATAATTGCCCGTGGAGCGGCTGATCTGGCTTATAAACGGATTAAGCCGCATTTGCCGGACTATATGGGAAAGGTATTTGAGGAGATTTGCAGGCAGTACCTTTGGAAGTTATTATTAAACGGTGAAGCTCCGGTTGTTTTTAAGGATCTTGGGCGCTGGTGGGGAACGAATCCGTCTGCCCGCGAGCAGGTAGAAATTGATATCATGGGAGAGCAGGATAAAGAAACGGCATTGTTTGGCGAGTGCAAATGGACCGGGGAAAAGGTAGATGTGGGCGTTCTGGAAAAGCTGATAAGACGAAGTCAGATGTTCCACTATGATAAAGTACATCTTTATCTGTTCGCGAAGAATGGATTTACCAAAGGCTGTATGGATAAGGCGGATACAATGCGAAATGTTACGCTGGTCACATACGATGATATTCTGAAATTACTGCTTGCGTTTTAATGATTTCGTAAGGAAAGTTTTCTTGAAAGTAAATTGCGGATATACTATAATAAACATATATTACTTTTAGGAGATTGGGATCATGGAAAAAAGGACAGCACGTTTTCTGAATATAAGCCTTATTCTGGTATCGTTTTTCTGCATATTTATATTTATCGTCCAGACATTCTGCGTGAATCTGATGGGAGAGGACGCGATCCGGCAGCTGGGGATTTTTTATATGTCGGGTATCAGCGAGCAGGTGACGTCCCATTTTGGAACGACCATTGAACTCCGGCTCTCTCAGGTAGAGTCGCTTGTGGCTTCCGTTCCTGCCGGACGTGTTACCGGAGAACGGTCCATGCAGATTGCGCTGAACTACAACGCGCGTTCCGCGGGCTTTGAATATCTGGCGTTTTATACGGAAGACGGAGATTTCCATATGCTCTATGGTTCCCAGGTGACGGCAGATGTTCCGGAGGATCTGTACCGTTCCGTTCAGGGAGGGAAATACAGCGTCTGCGCGGGAAAGGACGCGGCAGGAAATCCGGTGGTTTTAATGGGCGTACCCGCCGTTTATCCTATGGACGACGGGAATACGAGCATTGCGCTGGTTGCGGGATTGCCGACTAGTTATTTAAACGATACGCTGGACGCCAATATCCGCAGCAATACCATGGAATACTCGATCATACGCAAGGACGGCAGTTATGTTTTGCATAATGATGTGATCGAAGATAAAAATTATTTTGACCGTATTGAGCGGGTTTATGAAACCTACAATGGAAAAGAACCGTCCCGTTACGCGGAAGAACTTCGTGACGCGCTCGAAGCGGGAAGGGATTATACCAGCGAGGTTCTGATTTCCGGTGAAGCGTGGAATGTGTACTGTACCGGTCTTCCCAATTCGGAGTGGTTTCTTCTTCTGAAAATATCCCACAATACGATGAATGAGACGGTAAATCTTCTTCAGAAAAAATGGGCTTACGTTGCCATTGGCGGCGCCAGTCTGGTCGTCTGCGCGCTGCTTTTTGTCTTTTTCGGATACTACCGTTTATCGAAAATGCATATGCGCGCGTTGGAGGAAGCAAGAGAGACGGCGGAACAGGCAATGCTGCTGGCAGAACGCTCCAATAGGGCAAAAAATGAATTTCTTTCTAATATGAGTCATGATATCCGTACACCGATGAACGGCATTATGGGAATGACGTCGATCGCTATCAGCAGTCTGGATAATCCGCCCCGGGTGCGTTCCTGTTTGAAAAAGATACATATATCCAGTCGGCATTTGCTGGGGCTGATCAATGACATGCTGGATATGTCCAAGATTGAGAACGGAAGGCTGACATTAAATATGGAGCCTCTTTGTATTCGCGATATCATGCAGAATATCGAGACGATCACCCAGCCGCAGGTTCAGGAGAAAAACCAGCGTTTTAATATTTACATACATGACGTCCGTCATGAAAATGTGTGTTCCGACCGGATCCGTCTGACCCAGATCCTTTTGAACATTATCGGAAATTCGGTTAAGTTTACGCCGGAAGGCGGGACGATCGAGGTCGATCTGTATGAGGAGGATTCCCCGAAGGGAAGCGATTTTATCCGCTCGCATTTGCATGTCCGGGACAACGGAATAGGCATGTCGAAAGAGTTTCAGGGGAAGATTTTTGACGCGTTCGCCAGAGAAGACAATGCCCGCGTGGAAAAAACGGCGGGGGCAGGAATGGGTCTGACGATCACCAAGCATATCGTAGACGCGATGGGCGGTACCATTTCCGTAGAAAGCGAGCAGGGAAAGGGAAGCCATTTCCAGATCAGTGTGGATATGGAAAAAACGGTACATCAGGAGAAAGAGCTGCATTTACCGGAACGGAATGTACTGGTTATTGATGATGATGAAAAAGCGGGAAATCTCGCCGTTTCTTCGCTGGAAGCCATTGGATTTAAGGCGGAGACGGCAGCGGATATCAATAAGGCGTTTGCGATGATTGAAGAGCGCCGCGATGAAAAGGAAGAGTATCATGTTGTTCTGCTGGATTGGAATATGCAGGGACGGGATTGGCTAAAGACTGCCGAGGAGATGTCTTTCCGGTTCGGACGGGATCTGCCTGTCGTAATCCTTACGGACGGCGAGTGGGACGAACCGGAGATCAAAACGGAAAATACCAATATCGGCGGTTTCATTTCAAAGCCTCTGTTCCGTTCTACCCTTTATTACGGACTGCGGCAGTTTACGGAAGTTAAGGCGGCGCAGCCGGAGGAGAAGGAACAACCGGACATTGTATTAAAGGGCAGGCGTATACTCGTGGCGGAAGATAACGAGCTGAACTGGGAAATCGCGAATGAGATACTCTGCGAGATGGAACTGGAAGTAGAATGGGCGGAAAACGGGCAGATCTGCGTGGAATTGTTTGAAAAGTCCGCTCCGGGCTGGTATGACGCGATATTGATGGATCTTCGTATGCCTGTTATGACGGGTTTTGAGGCGTCGGCGGCGATACGGGAACTAAAACGTGAGGACGCGCGGACAATCCCGATCATTGCGGCAAGCGCGGATTCTTTCAAGGACGATGTACAGAAATGCCTTGACAGCGGTATGAACGCCCATACGCCGAAACCTTTGGATCCGGACGAAATCCGCTCCTTGCTGGGGCAGTATCTTCTTTAGGATCAATATAAACGGAAAGGGAGATTTTATGATGAAAAAGATATACGCTTTCATAAGTTTGTTGATCTCGTAT
>JAMPBI010000003.1 GCA_023666775.1 Alistipes sp.
AAAGGAGATGATGCGAATGGAAAAAGTAAAAGCCGGCGTCAGTAATTTTTTCAAAACAATCGGCAGCTTTTTCAAAAACTTTGGTGAAGCGGTAGCAAAGGGCGATTTCTTTGTTAAATTGTCCTTAATCTGGGTTGGTGCGGGATATGCACGAAGAAAACAGTATATCAAATCTCTTCTCGTGACCATTATAGAAGTGCTGATGCTGATGTACACGATCTTCTTTGCCCCGCAGTATGTGAGTAAATTCGCAACTCTGGGAACGGTAAAGCAGGAGTCGGTGTTCAATATCCAGACCATGAAGAACGAATTTAACGACTATGATCACTCGTTTCTCATCTTACTTGTTTCACTGATTTCTTTTGTAATCTGGTTTGCGTTTCTCGTGTTTTATATGTACAACATGACCGCCGTTTACCGGTTACAGAAGATGTCGGAGCGTGGAGAACACATCAACAATTTTATGGAAGACTGCCATGAACTTCTCAACAGGAAATTCCATATTACGCTGCTCACCCTTCCGATCCTCGGTATTATCGTTCTGACCATTATCCCGCTTCTGGTCATGATCCTGGTGGCGTTTACCAATTACGACCAGCAGCACATGCCCCCGAGCGCGCTGTTCACATGGACGGGACTTACCAACTTTAAAACGCTTTTTGGCGGCGGCGGACTGACCTCCTCCTTCGGCTACGCGTTCGGCAAGATCTTAGCGTGGACGCTGATCTGGGCGTTTTTTGCCACATTTACCACCTATATCGGCGGTATCCTACTCTCGCTTTTAATTAACAACAGAAAAACAAAAGCCCCGAAGATATGGAGACTGCTTTTCATTATCACCATTGCCGTTCCTCAGTTCGTTTCCCTCCTTCTGGTGCGGAACTTTTTCGCGGATCAGGGTATCGTCAATGTCATCTGCGCCAATATCGGACTGACCGGGTGGCTGAAAGAGATCGGACTTATCACCACGAATACGATCCCGTTTTTGACCGCGCCCGGCTGGGTACACGTCATGATCATTCTGATCAATATCTGGGTGGGCGTTCCTTACCAAATGCTGATCGCGACGGGCGTTCTGATGAATATTCCTGCCGACCAGCTTGAGGCGGCACGCATTGACGGAGCAAACTCCTTCCAGATCTTCTGGCATATCACCATGCCTTATATGCTGTTTGTCACCGGTCCTTCACTGGTAACCGACTTTGTAAAGAACATCAACAACTTTAACGTTATCTACCTGCTGACCGCCAATTTCTTCGTCACGCTGGACCAGAAGATGGCAAACGCGCAGGCAAAAGAAACCGACCTGCTTGTCACATGGCTGTTTACGCTGACGCAGGACTACTATAACTACAAAATGGCATCCGCTATCGGTATCGTCGTATTCATCATCTGCGCGGCGTTTACCTTAGTGGCATTCAATCGCATGATCAAGGGCGATAGAGAGGAGACGTTCCAGTGATGAAAAAGAAAACTTACCAAATTATTTTACACAATCTGTTATTGGCGGTATTGGCGGCTATATGGCTGGTGCCGATCGTGTGGCTCGTGGTCACGTCTTTCAGCTCTTATCCCGGAGTAAACGTTACCACTTTCTTCCCGAAGGAATGGAGCCTTATCAACTACAAGAAACTGCTGTTTTCCGCCGACACGGTCGCGCAGTTCCCGAACTGGTTTAAAAACACGTTTATCATCGCGATCTTTTCCTGCATTATCTCCAGCGCCTTTGTTTTAATGGTAGCTTACGCGACCTCCTGCATGCGCTTTAAAATGCGGAAACCCCTGATGAACATCGCGGTTATCCTGAACCTGTTCCCGGGCTTCCTCTCCATGATCGCCGTATACTTTATCCTGAAAACGTTAGGACTTACGAACAATCACTGGGGACTGGTCTTAGTATACTCGGGGTCTTCGGGTCTTGGCTATCTGATCGCGAAAGGTTTCCTGGATACCGTTCCCGTTTCCCTGCGTGAAGCGGCGTATCTGGACGGAGCTTCCGAGGCGAAGATCTTCTGGAAAGTCGTTATGCCGATGAGCCGTCCGATCATCGTGTACACGGTCATCAACTCTTTCATGGCGCCGTGGATGGACTTTGTCTTCGCGAAGATTATTTTAAATTCCGGCATTTCTTCCCAGTGGACCGTTGCCATCGGTCTGTTCAACATGCTGGAAAAGAGCCTGATCAACAACTACTTTACACAATTCTGCGCAGGAGGCGTACTGGTATCCATACCGATCTCCATTCTGTTCTACATCATGCAGAAATTCTATGTGGAAGGCATTACCGGCGGCGCGGTAAAGGGTTAAGGAAATGATTGATTATACAAAAACATTTATCAGGGGAGCGGACGTTTCCTCCCTTTACGAATTGGAGCAGACAGGCGCCAAATTCTATGATAACGGACGGGAAAATGATTTATTTGACATTTTACGGTCCTACGGATTTAACTATATCCGCTTAAAATTATGGAACGATCCTTACGGGACTGATGAGAGCGGCAGAAAAATACCTTACGGCGCCGGCACGAACGACCTTGACACCACGATCAAACTGGCGAAACGTGCCGCGGCGCGTAACATGGGATTTCTTCTGGATTTCCATTACAGTGATTTCTGGGCGGATCCCGGAAAGCAGACCATTCCGAAAGCATGGCAGAACCTTGGCGTGGACGGACTGGAACAGGCGGTATACGATTTTACGAAAGAAACTCTGCTCGCCCTTATTGAAGCAGGCGTAAAACCTTCCATGGTACAGCCCGGAAACGAACTCACAAACGGTCTTTTATGGCCTTACGGAAAGAAGCCGGATCTGCCGGAGGACATCGACGCCAAGAGGAGCGAAGCGGACGAAAACCAGTACAAAAACATCGCGCGTTTCGTGAGCGCGGGGATCCGGGCGGTGCGGGAAATCGACCCGTCCATTCCCGTCATGCTCCATCTGGACAACGGCGGCAATAATAAAATGTACCGCGACTGGTTCGACCACTACATGAAGTACGGCGAAGATTTCGATATCATCGGTCTGTCCTACTACCCGTTCTGGCACGGCAAAACAAGCGGTCTTGCCTTTAACATGAACGATATGGTAAAGCGCTACCAAAAACATGTGATCCTTACGGAGGTTTCCACAGGATTTACGATGGAGGATTACGCGCAATACGAACAGCTCCCCGCCGACCGGCGCAAGGGCATGGCGACGAAACCTTCCCTTGTGGCGGGTATCGAGCATGAAATGACCAAGGACGGACAATGCCGCTTTATGAAAGATATCCTGAATATCATACAAAGCGTACCGGACAACATGGGAAGAGGCTTTTTCTACTGGGAGCCGGCATGGCTTCCAAGACCCGGCTCCGAATGGGCGACCTGCGCCGCCCTTGCCTACACGGGCGAAGCGGGACCGGGCGGCAACGAATGGGCAAATCAGGCGTTGTTTGACTACGACGGCAACGCGCTTCCCGCCCTTGAAGTTATCCGTGACTTTTAAAAAACTGCGGTATCCTGATAAGATATTTGATAAACAGGTTCTATTTTTCCTTTCTCCTGCATATACTAATTGCGGGACAAACTATAATTTTCTGGGAGGAAAAAATTGGACTACTATCAAATGACCGTTGAGGATACCGCAGTAAAACTTGCTACGGATCCAAAGACCGGATTAACCAATAACGAAGCCTTAAAACGGCTTGCCGAAACCGGCGAAAACAAACTGACCGGACAAAAAACAAAAAGTCTTTTTATCCGTTTCTTAGGACAGTTTAAGGACGTGATGATCCTTATCCTAATGGCAGCGGCAGCCGCCTCCTTTTTTATTGCCTTCATGGAGGGCAACGCGAAAAACTTCATTGAACCGGTACTCATTCTTCTCATTGTGATCTTCAACGCCATAATGGGCGTTATGCAGGAAAACAAAGCGGAAAAGGCTCTGGAAGCGCTCAAAAAACTTTCCACGCCCCGCTGTCGTGTCCTGCGCGACGGTCATGAGGAAATCATAAACTCCGCCCATCTTGTTCCGGGCGATATCATCTTTGTGGAAGCGGGCGACTATATTCCCGCGGACAGCCGCATTCTTTCCTGCTCGCTGGCAAAATGCGACGAATCCGCCCTGACCGGCGAATCCCTTCCCGCCGAAAAAAACGCTTCCCCCATTTCGGAAGAAAACATTCCTGTGGGCGACAGGACAAACATGCTCTACTCCGGCTGTTCCCTTACATACGGGAGAGCCTCTGCCGTCGTGTGCGCAACCGGCATGGATACGGAAATGGGCAGGATCGCGGGACTTCTCACCCCCGATACGCCGTCGCGCACGCCGCTTTCCGTAAGACTGTCCCGGCTTGGCAAAACGCTGGGATTTCTGGCATTATGCGCCTGTCTTGTCATCTTTTTTATCGGTATGCAGAACGGTATCCCTGCCCTTGAAATATTCATGACTTCCATATCCTTAGCCGTTTCCGCCATTCCCGAAGGTCTTCCCGCCATCGTTACCATCGTTCTGTCTCTGGGCGTTGAGCGCATGGCAAAAAAGAACGCGGTGATCCGCCATCTTCCCGCCGTAGAGACGCTGGGAAGCGCCTCGGTCATCTGTTCCGACAAAACCGGTACGCTGACCCAGAACCGTATGACGTTGATGAAGACATACACCGAAGCGGGAAAAAATATCGAGGCGGTCACCGCCCACGCGTCCGCCGATATGCAAAAACTTTTACAATACGCCTCGCTCTGCTGCAACGGCACCGTTTCCACGGTAAAAAACAGCACCGTCCACATCGGCGATCCCACGGAAACCGCCATTGTATTCGCTGCGCAAAAATGCGGTCTTGTAAAAGAAAAATTAAACGAAAAATATCCGCGGCTCCTGGAACTTCCTTTTGACTCGGAACGGAAACGAATGACCACGGTCTGCCGGATCGAAGACGAAAACGTCGTCATCGTCAAAGGCGCTTTTGACATCATCGAAAATTTATGCAGCGAGGGCGACATGAAAGCGGCAAGGGAAGCAAACAAAAAAATGAGTTCCACTGCCCTGCGCGTTCTTGCCGTCGCGTATAAAACCGTCGATGAGGTTTCCGAAGACACTCCGGCAGACGAGCTGGAATGCCGGCTCCATTTTCTCGGACTTCTGGGAATGATGGACCCGCCGCGCCCGGAAGCCTTAAAAGCCGTGGCACTTTGCAAAAAAGCGGGGATCCGCCCGATCATGATAACGGGCGACCATATCATAACGGCGTGCGCCGTGGCAAAAGAACTGGGGATCCTTACCGGAGAACAGAAAGCGGTCACCGGAAAAGAACTAGACACCCTCAGCGACGCCAGACTCGCCGAAGCGCTGGAACAGTATTCCGTCTATGCCCGCGTATCGCCGGAACATAAGATACGCATTGTAAAAGCATGGCAGGCAAAAGGGCATGTGGTCGCTATGACCGGCGACGGCGTCAACGACGCTCCCGCCCTAAAAACTGCCGATATCGGCTGCGCCATGGGGATCACCGGCACGCAGGTCGCCAAAAACGCCTCCGACATGACCCTGACCGACGACAATTTCGCCACCATCGTAGAAGCGGTCCGCGAGGGACGGGGAATTTATGCCAACATCAAAAAAGTGGTCGCCTTTTTGATCGGAACCAACATCGGCGAGGTTATCACCGTTTTTGCCGCCATGTTTTTATGGCATAAAACACCGCTCCTGTCCATTCATCTGCTTTGGATGAACCTGGTCACGGACAGTCTGCCCGCCATTTCCCTTGGATTGGAACCGATCGAGGCAGCCGTTATGAACGAACAGCCAAAACCGAGATCCGAAGGGATATTCGCCCACGGGCTGGGTATACAGGTCATTCTTCAGGGAATCCTTTTCGGACTTCTGGCTCTTACGGCGTTTGTCATGGGCGAAAAACAAACCGGAACCCTTGAAGGCGCACGGACTATGGCGTTTATGGTCCTCTCCCTGTCCCAGATCGTCCAGTCCTACAATATGCGCTCGGGAAAATCCCTGTTTGCCATCGGACCGTTTACCAATAAAAGCCTGAATATATCCGCGGGGATTTCCGTCCTTCTCATCGCGCTGATACTGCTTACACCGGTCAACGGGTTATTCGGTCTGGTTTTCCTGTCTTCCCGGCTTTACCTTACCGCGTTGGGACTTATATTCATACCTTTTATCGTCATGGAACTGGCAAAATATATGAGGCTGATCCGCTGAAAAAAGATTGTTGTACCGTATTTTATCTCATGCACTTATTTTTTTATTTTGATTGTAATTTTGTACTATTGATGATATGATTGTAAATGTGGCGAGAGCCACTAGGAGAGTACCCATGACAGGGTGGTAGCCTCCCGACCCCAAATGCCCTAGCCTGCTAGGAGTACATAGGAAGGGAGGTGCGTGATATGGCGGCTGCGGATATTATTTTGATTTTTACAGGCATACTTAGTCTGTTGATTTCTTTTGGCAGTTTGATCGTTGCGTTTCTGACCTTTCTCGATAAGAGAAACAGTAAGAAGAAATAAAAATGCCTCACCTGTCTGCAACCAGATGAGGCGATGTCCGTAAGGACAAAATAACCTGTTCGGGAGCATCCACTTTGGAGTGGGTGCTTTTCCTATGTCAAATATAACATAATGGATAGAGAATTTCAACAACTTTTTTCCGGTTTTATACCATTATACCATTCATACACGACTACCTGTTTCCGGTATCACCTCGCCATCTGTATTTCATACACGGCAATCGTAACGGTTCCGTCCGCGTTTAACGTATATGTTTCAGCCAGCGCCGTCGGTTCATCTGCGCCTATGAGCAGCATCATGTCGGACATTCCCGGTTGATTATCCGGGAAGTAAAAATCGAGAGGAAAATGTCCTCCGCCGCTTCCCGCTCCGTCCTTTGTCTCCCATTGCGGTGTGCTGATCATGCCCTTATCGTCCGGTTTTACGGTAAAAACAAGGTTCTCCAGAAGTTTTCCTTCCGCCTGTATCCGCTCTGCGTTCCATTCGCCAAACGGACTCTCCTCCGCTCCGTCTCCTGCCTCGCCGTCTTGGGAAGGTTCGTCAAAAAACTTCCGGATATCTTCGATAACGGCGTCTGCCGCGGCACGGTCGGCTCTCGCCGCGTCAAACGGTATCGTAAAAAGCACGGCTTTATCCGCGTACTCCGCTTTTGCCCGGATTTCTCCCGTCTCCGCGCTCATTTCAAACGCGCCGCCTGCCATTTCATAGCTTATGCCCATGTATACGCCCCTGTCCGCAAACATTTCCAGATTTCCGCATTCCACGATCTGATAACGCACGCCGTCACGGACGATCTCCGAAAAACCGTTCGCTCCGTAATCGTCGCCGCTTCCGATCGTCCATGCATTATACCGCCACGGTTCCAGCCCCTTAATAAACGGCGAAACAACAATATTGCTTAATTCGTTGTCAGCCAGCCCGTCTCCCAAACCTTCAAACGCAAAAACCGCATAACTCCTGTTATCGTCCGCGCCCGGCATTCCCGTCAGCACGTTCACGCCGGCACCCTGCGCAATTCCTAAAAATGTCGCCGTTCCGCCGTCAAAGTTTTTTGTCTCGTTGACATAAACGGCGTTTTCTCCTTCAAATGCCGCCTCAATCGCGTTTTTATCGCCGAAATTACTTTCCTTCGCGACCTGCTGCGGCGTCAGATATTTTACTCCCGCATACACCGAAACCGATACCCCCGTAAACAACAGAAGTCCTGCCGCAACGGCTGCTGCCATCTTTCTTGCTTTCTTATTCATACTCATCGTCTCCTTTGCCCCGTTTAAAATTTTGCGGTTGAGCGCTTCCCCAGGCTCTTCCTTAACACAAAGGGCTTCCCTCAAAACAGTATCCAGTTCCTGTTCCGTTAATTTACGACTCAAAATAATACGCCTCCAATCTCTGCCTTAAAACAGCTTTTGCCTTGTGCAGCCTGCTCTTTACCGTCCCCTTCGGTATTCCCAAAGTTTTTGCGATCTCCTCAAGCGGCAGTTCTGCGGAATAGAATAAAAGCAGCGGAAGACGGTACCTATCTTCCATTTTTTCTACTTCCAGCCGCACCCTCCGGTTTAAATCCCCTTTCATCACTTCTTCCTCCACAGGATTTTCCGCGAAGCGCAGCGCTTTTGTATCGGTGTACTCGTCAAGAGTATCCGTTCCCGCAATTCTGTCTCTCCACGCGAATTTGCGTTTCTTATTCTTCCACAGACGCAGCGCGATGGAAATCAGATAACTTTTCACATTATCCTCATTGCGGATTTTTGCGGATAACTCCGTCGCTTTCAAAAACGTATCCTGATACAGATCCTCCGCCTCCTCATAACTGACCGTTATCTGCCTGCAAAAAGAAAACACATCTTTACCGTAAAGCGCAATATACTCACTCAGCCGTTCTTGTTCTCTGCTCATTATTTGTCTCCTTTGTCCGCCCTTTCATCGAAACATTGTAATAACTTTCAAAAAGGTTCAAAAAAAAACGCCTTAGAAAATATTATTTTCTAAAGCGGTAATGTTTTAATCGTCGTACCATTCCGTAAAGTAATGTTTTACTCCGTTTTCCTTATAAGCGATCACCGTGGCGAGATTGACGTTTTCCACGCTCTTAAATATATTTCCCTCCACAAAGGGGTTCGTCTTTTTCAACTCGGCGATCAGATTTTTCACTTCCAGACGTTTGGAATCTCCCGTCCCGCCGCCCTCCGCCATGCACCGCTCCGTAAACCGGCACGCGCATTGCAGAAAACGCAGGTTATTATGGTCCCGCCACCGCATGATATCGCTCTCGCGGATCAGATACATGGGACGGATCAGTTCCATTCCCGGAAAATTCGTACTGCGGATTTTCGGCATCATGGTCTGGACCTGTCCGCCGTAAAGCATACCCATTAAAATCGTCTCGATCACATCATCATAATGATGACCCAGCGCGATTTTATTACAGCCCATTTCCTTCGCCTGATTGTACAAATGCCCCCGTCTCATTCTGGCACACAAATAACACGGTGATTTCTCAATATCGTACACCGCGTCAAAAATATCGGATTCAAAAATCGTGACCGGAATATGCAAAAGTTTTGCGTTGGACTCGATCGCTTTTCGGTTCGCCTCGTTATACCCCGGATCCATCACCAGAAAAACCAGTTCAAAAGGAAACTTATCGTGCCGCAAAAGTTCCTGAAACAGTTTTGCCATCAGCATAGAGTCTTTGCCGCCTGATATACAGACGGCGACTCTGTCATTTTCCTTTAAAAGTTCATACTGATTGATCGCTTTGGCAAATTTGGAAAAAAGGCTCTTGTGAAACTGCTTGCGGATACTGTTTTCCACTTCCCCGCAGATATCCCGGTCTTCTCTCAATTCCATATCCTTCATAAAACATACCTTTACTAATCCGCGAAAAGCGGTGTGGACAAATACCGGTCGCCGGAATCCGGCAGGAGTACCACGATATTCTTTCCTTTATTCTCCGGACGCTGCGCAACGACCAACGCCGCCTTTAATGCCGCTCCGGAAGAAATTCCCACAAGAACGCCCTCGCTCACCGCAAAACGTTTTCCTTCCGCGAAAGCGTCTTCATTTTCCACGGTAAGCACCTCGTCGTAAATCTTGGTATTTAATACTTTCGGAACAAAGCCCGCTCCAATTCCCTGGATCTTATGTGGTCCCGCCGTTCCCTTTGACAAAACGGGACTTGCTTCCGGCTCCACGGCTATCACCTGAATATCCGGGTTCTTTGACTTTAAGTATTCGCCCACGCCGGTTACCGTTCCGCCCGTACCTACGCCCGCTATAAAAATATCGACTTTTCCGTCCGTCTGCTCCCAGATTTCCGGTCCCGTGGTTTCCCTGTGCACCTTCGGATTGGCAGCGTTATCAAACTGACCAAGGATTACGGCTCCTTCAATGGATTCCTTTAACTCCTCCGCCTTGGCAATCGCTCCCTTCATGCCCTTGGCGCCCTCCGTAAGCACGATTTCCGCTCCGTATGCCTTTAAAAGATTTCTTCTCTCCACACTCATGGTGTCCGGAAGGGTAAGAATCGCGCGATAACCCTTTGCCGCCGCCACAGAAGCAAGCCCGATCCCCGTATTACCGCTTGTCGGCTCAATGATCGTCGCGCCCGGTTTTAACACACCGGACTGCTCCGCCTCCTCGATCATCGACAACGCGATCCTGTCCTTAACCGAACCTGCCGGATTAAGATATTCCAGTTTCGCAAGAAGCGTCGCGTTCGTCACACCTGCTTTTTTGGAGTAATTGTTCAGTTTTAAAATCGGCGTTCCTCCGATAAGTTCCGCCGCGCTTTCCTTGATCTTTGCCATATTCGTTACCTCCGTTTTATTATTCATATTATCTTACTAGGTTTTATATGATTTATTCTGGATTTATTATACAAACGATTCAATCATATGTCAATCCGCAAAAAAATATTACGGGTTATAGACTATGCCTATACCCGTAATGTATCCTTAATCATCTTTTTTATTAAATGATTTTACTAATACAAGAATAGAAATCAAAAATAACAGAAGAATAACACAAAATCCCAATACTGTAGTTAATACCGCGTTATTCTTTGCCATAATATCAAACCACTCATTTATTCCAACAGACTTAATATAATAATACCAAATACTTACGATTAACAGAAATATCAAAATTAAATTCGCCCATGCGATAATGGAATAACTTCTTTTTTCCAATTCCAATTTTGTCATTTTGGATACAAAAAATATAAAAATAGAAATCAGATTTAATACGCATAATCCCCAAACACACCCTACTATACTGATTTTTATTAATGATATATTTTGAAAGTTACTAAAGATATTATCTAAAGAAGATATGCTTCCGAATATCAAAAATGCCATTGCCGTAAATATACCAACTAACGCTATTAACTGTGCGTATATTTCCTTTTGCGTCGTTTGTATTTTTTCTTCTAACTGATTTTCCAGCCTATCTCTAATTGGTTTAAGATTTTCTATAAATAAAATTTTCAACTCATCATCTTTATCCCATCGCAAGCTTTCGATTTGGCAAATCGCCAGATGAACATGATCATATATTCTCAAAACACAATCCTGAACCTTTTTATTTTCTTCGCTTTCTAAACCGGAAACAAGCAGCCGTTCTACATTTGATATAAAATTTCCCCTCTGCTGTTCACCAAGTGAAAAAATATACGCACTGATTTCCGAATATAAAATCCTGTCATAATGTTTTATGTAGTAATTTATGGAAGAAATTGTTTTTTCAGGCATATACACCTCTGCGGAATAATTTAGCGAATCACAAATTCCTTCCATTCTTCGTTTCATTTCTTCAAAACCGGTTCCCTTCTCTCTTCCCATATTGGTATTGCGAGCCGGCGTCTTAATTAATTTATCAACTGGCATCCCTCTCAAAATACTCCCTTATAGATTTTTTCGTAATAATATTATTCATACCTTCTTCATAAACATCTTTCCATGGTTTTTGCTGGTGGGTTATTGTTACTAATGCCGCAGCTGAATAGTCTGAAAATCCGTCTACTATCTGATTAATAATCTGTCTGTCTTCTATATCAATCAGCTTCAGATCAAACTTCTTTTCATTAACTTCCCAATCATCTGTAACTTCATAATACTTTAATACCGATGGAATATTAGCACTTCCATACTGTTTAAATTCCTGATAAACTTCCGGGACAACCGGTCCAAACCCCCATGCCTCTATTTCCTCTAAAAAACATGGCTGATTATCTTCGGTAAATGCCAAAAATTCCGCTTGAACAAAATATAACAATTTCTGTAATTTTAAATTAGAAATACCATATCCTTCTTTATTACTGTAATTTATTATATACCTTGCAACATCTAAAACTTTGTACGACATAATATCACCTCGTTTCCCTTTTTTACAGTTTATCAAGTTTTTTATTTTTTGTCAATACTTTTTTCGAACATTTGTTTGTATTTCACCACCCAATATGATTATAATGGCTATACCCTTCCAGTTTCTTTCCATACTCGTCGATCGATTTTTGAAGCCGTTCTTTCTCCCTCTCCGTCAGTTCGCCGCTGCCGCTTTTTTCCTCAAACAGGCGCAGCACTTCCTTATAAGCCTTGTGCGCTTCGTCCTTATAATTATTTTCCAGATTACTCTGCAACAGCGCCAGCTGCTCGTCAATCTCCGTTTTTTTCTTCTTATTCCAGAACATAGTACCTCCTCCCGCAGCGCCGCGAGGGAACCTGTGGTTCCCGATTCCCTCGTGGTTCCTGCCCGTACCGGATCTATTATCATATCATGAATACTTCGTATTCTATGATTATCGTATCATGAATACTTCGTATTCTATGATTATCGTATCATGAACACTTCGTATCCTATGATTATCATATCATGAATACTTCGTATTCTATGATTATATTATCATAACGGGGATTTGTAAAATAAATATTTTTATTCCGTCGACCAGATCGTCACACCGTGCCACTCGATCCTTTCCACATTTTCCGGATTGATCGCAGGCGTAAATTCATAATTAAAATGCTTACGGACATTATTTCCTCCGTTGTTATCACCCATCTTAATATCCGCCGTACTGCCGTCTTTCAGATATACAACCGGATAATCCTTCCTGCCCGTCGCGTAAAATTTCATAAAATCAAAATCAGCGTCCACATTCGCGTCCATATCGAGCTGCACGCCGTCAATCTCAAGGCTGTAAACCGTAATCTTCTGGGATCCGTCATAACCCGGCACTTCCACATTCAGCTCTTGGTTCAGTTCGTCCGCCCCTTTCTCTATGGTAAAAGAAGCCTCCCAGTTACCTTGTGCCAGTATTTCACTCGTTCTCTCGCAGCTCTTCTTCATCACGACCGTCCCCAGATGTGACATATCGGTATCAACCGGCGTCATTCCCCCTTGGTTCAGGTCATGATACGCCTCGTCCCAGTTTACGGTATAATACATCTGTAACCTGCCGTCTTCCAGCTCCACAGGCGGTTCGAACGACTGATTGTAACCCGTGGCGGTACTCTGAAATACCATATTCTTCAATTCTTCCTTTGACGCGGCGTCGCAGACAACCGTCATATAAAACGCTTTTTTACCGCCATATCGGTTATCCGGTAAAAATTCATAACCGTCGATATAACAATCCGGGTATCGTTCGGAAAAAGAAATCTTATCCGCGTTCTCCGCCTCCGCGATCAGCTCCGCTACCGTCTTATCCGTTCCGAGATTTTCAAAAACATAATAATCGGTACGGATATTCTCAAGCTCAAAAACGATATCCTTTCCCGTCAGGTCCATATCGTAATTCTGGTAACAAATTTCAAACGTCAGAGCGGATAAATCCCCGGCGCAGTCCACAAGTTTCGAGCCGCACCCCACTCCCACTATCCTTTCGCTGCTATCTTCGCTCTGTACGCCTATCACCATGGTGGTATCGTCAAATGTGCCCGATTTCTTTTCCGTCAGAAACCTTTTCTTATCTCCGTCCACGGTTACATAGATCGCCTCAATATTCGCCGACGGACTAACCAGAACGTTGTCCGCGTCCTCCGCCGCGAGAGGGGAGCCGTCTGCGGAACGGACGGTTACGTTCACATACACGTCATGATCCGTCGCCGTATATTCCCCCCAATCCACGATAATATCCGCCGCCGTATTCTGAACTCCGACTGAATGTACCGCCGCGTCCGGCGCCGCCTCGGCGACATGGCTCTTATTCTTTTCCGAAATCGGCTGTTCAAACCCTCTCGTCGCATATTCATAGGCAAATACCGCCCCAACCGATACCACCGCGACTACCGCCGCCGCAACGGACACCTTAAATATCGTCTTTATACCCCTTTTCTTCGCTTTCTTCATACTCATCACCTCATCGAAACAATTATCCTCCATGTCCGCAAGCAGACAGATTTCCTCCAGTTTCCCTTCATCAAACACCAGCTCCGACAGTTCCCTGTCCAACCGGTCTTTAATCCCCTGCCGGTTCTCCCAGTATTTCAATAAAATCCTCTCCTTTCAACTCCCTTTTTAAATGTTTCCTTGCCCGCTTTAACCAAAACTCAACCGTTGTCCTCGCTATCCCCGTAATGTCCGCGATTTCCTTTGTGGACAGTTCCTGATAATAAAACAGCACGACAACCTCGCGTAGTTTTCTGTCCAGTCTGCCGATCGCGCGGGAAAGCACCATTCGTTCCTCCACCACATGAAAATCCGACTTTTTAGGTTCCGCCGCGTCCCGGTCAAGCAGCGACGCAAATTCCTCCACGCTCATGGCAGCCGTTTTGCTTTTTCCGTTATCCGCAAGCATGTCCTTGCAAACGTTGATCGCAATTCTGGTGATCCACGACTTCACCTTACTGGCGCCGCGGAATTTCTTATAATTACGGAACACCTTCACAAAAGTTTCCTGCGTGGCGTCCTCCGCAAGCTGAAAATCCCCCAGATAAAGATAGCACATTCGCAAAATGCCCGTGGCATATTCCCGGTACAACTGCGCTATATCCTCTTTATAATCCACACATCATCACCACCCCGCCGTCTTATAATTTGATAGAAAATTACGCTGCAATTTCTTTATCTTGTAAAACGTTTTACACTTATTAGACTTTTTTTATACGTCCTCTCGTAGTAAAACATTTCCCATTAAAAAACAAAAACCGGCAGGAAGACCTGCCGGCAAAACACTCTATTCTTTTTACGCTACCGGACCGCGGGCACTTCGATCCCCGTTTCCCATTCCCCCGCCCCGGGATCCACAAGATACGCCTCGAACACATAAACCGGCTGATAAAAGCCTTTCGTATCCAGCTCGTAGGAAAGTTCCACGTCGCCCAGCTCGATCCGGACGCCGTTTAAATCCCTGTCCGAAATCCTCACCCTGCCGTCACGGATCTTCTCAAGCGCCTCCTGCTCGGAAATCAGCTCAAACTCCTTATACGGTCTGCCGATGATGATCCCGTTGCTGATATTTCCCATTACGCCGTTCTCATAATAGGTACAGCGGATCTCGCCGTCATAGATCATCTGATTTTCCAGAGACTGCCTTACTGTAATATAATAAACGCCGTCGCCGTCCGCGCGAAATGTGATATCCTTCGGCAGAAAAACGCCGTACCGTCCCAGCGCGTCCATGATTTCTTTGTCCGTGGCGTTCTTCTTTACGTCCACTTCCTTATTTCCGAAACCCACGTCAAAATCCGTATAGTTGTACACGGCTCCGACATAATCAACCCAGAAACCCTTTGAGTCCGTGCTGTAATAAAACGCCGTCTCGTCATAGTAATCGTTTCTCGTCTCATCAACTGTGGTGGAAAGCCCCGCGAAAAATTCCTCCGCCAGCCTGTCCGCCCCGTCCTTATCCAGCACGTCCGCCTTATATACCATGGCGGATCCGCCGTCCGCGCCGTACTCCTTCTGAGAAACGATCTCAAATCCTGTTACCTTTACGATACTTTCCAGTTTCAGATTGCCAAGCTCCTGCCCGTTATACAGCGCGAAAATAATAGCGAACGCCGCCACGGTTCCCAAAAGGGGGATCTGGAGCGCCAGCGTTTTTCGCGCCGAAGACTTCCTCTTTTTAACGAGATCCGCGATCAGACGGAAAACGGCATAGAACCCGTATCCGATCATGGTTCCCAACAGATTGTTCAAAACGTCGTCGCACTCCACAACGCCCATACGGAAAACAAACTGCAGCCCTTCGATTGCCAGCGTAACGATAAATCCCGCCAGATACGTTTTCCAGAATTTCCGGAAAAAAGCAAACGCCATCGGCAGGAGAAAACCGAAAGGAACAAACATGGCGATATTTAAAATCAGATTTCTCCATTCCATGCCATTAAAGGAAATCCATGCCGATTTATACGAATAAAACAACGGATAGATCCTTCCCGCGTACCACGAACTTTCACCCGGTCTTAAAACCGTAACCAGTGCCAGAACTCCCAGATAGCTGATGAGCAGTAAAACCCACAGCACTCTGGAAAATTTCAGCCTCTTCGTCCCCTTCATCAATCTCCTGTAGATCAGAAGATACCCCGCCGCGTACACGGATAAGATCAGCGCCGCCGCGATCAGCAGCAGCGGAATACCGTCAAGCAGCCTGAAAAAAATACTCTTTAGTTCCATTATTGATACTCCCTTTCGTCCCTTATTTTACTGTAACCCTCTTAAATACCTTTTTCCCTTTGCGCACGACCAGTCCGTCCCCAAAATCTTCCTTCATAAAGACTGCCCGCGGATCGCCTACTTTCTCACCGTTTACCGTAACGCCTCCCTGCTCAACGGCGCGCCGCCCTTCCGAGCGCGTCGGAACCATTTCCGCCTTACAGAGAATACTGATGATATCGATCTTTCCCTCCGCGAAATCCTCGTCCGCAAGCTCTGTCGTCGGCATATTCTGCGCGTCACCGCTTCCGAACACCGCTCTCGCCGCCTCCTTTGCTTTCGCTGCCTCCTCGTCGCCGTGAACCAGCTTTGTAAGCTCAAACGCAAGGATTTCCTTCGCCTCGTTTAACTGGCTTCCCTCCCAGCTTTCCATCTTCTCAATCTCTTCAAGCGGAAGGAACGTAAGCATTTTCATGCATTTGATAACGTCGCTGTCGTCCACGTTCCTCCAATACTGGAAAAACTCATACGGAGACGTTTTATTGGCGTCAAGCCATACCGCGCCGGACTGGGTCTTACCCATTTTCTTTCCTTCCGAATTGAGAAGAAGATTGATGGTCATGGCGTATGCGTCCTTACCCAGCTTACGCCGGATCAGCTCCGTACCGCCCAGCATATTGCTCCACTGGTCGTCGCCGCCAAACTGCATGTTACAGCCGTATTTCTGGAACAGAGCGTAAAAATCGTAACTCTGCATGATCATATAATTAAACTCAAGGAAACTCAGTCCCTTTTCCATTCTCTGCTTATAACACTCCGCCGTCAGCATACGGTTTACGCTGAAATGCGGTCCGACCTCGCGCAGAAGCTCCACATAATTCAGATCCATGAGCCAATCCGCGTTATTTACCATCAACGCCTTTCCCTCGGAAAAATCAATAAAACGGCTCATCTGCTTTTTAAAGCAGTCGCAGTTATGTTGTATGGTTTCCACCGTCATCATCTGCCTCATATCCGTTCTTCCCGACGGGTCCCCGATCATTCCCGTACCGCCTCCGATCAGGGCAATCGGCTTGTTGCCTGCCATCTGAAGCCTCTTCATCAGACAGAGTGCCATAAAATGCCCCACATGGAGACTGTCCGCCGTCGGGTCAAAACCGATATAAAATACGGCTTTTCCCCTGTTTATCAGCTCCTTGATCTCCGCCTCGTCCGTCACCTGGGCGATCAGCCCTCTGGCAACCAGTTCATCATAAATCGTCATGTTCTTTCTCCTTCTTTCCTAAAAAATCCTGTCACAAAACAAAACTCCCGCCCTCTGAAGTTCAAGCGAAAGCTTCTTCAAAGGACGGGAGTGACTAAATCCCGTGTTACCACCTTTATTCACCGTTGGCTCACGCCGCCGGCCTCATCAGGTACGAAAGCAGCCGCGCCGCTTCTTATACCCTTGACAAATAACGGATGTCATGCCGTCCGGTCCTACTTATCGCGAATGTTCAGCCGGCTGCTCCGGGACGTATTCCCAAAAATTTCCTCCTGCGCCTCTCATCTGCCGGCTGCTTTCTGTAGGTATCCCTTTTTGGTACTTGTTCCCTTCCCTGCATTTTCTCTTATACATTCTGTATTATATCCGCGATACGGGAAAATGTCAAGGCGGACGACCGCTATGTTTTGAAAAATGTTAATTTTTTGTTAATTTTTTCTTTTATATAAGCAGTTGTTTTCCTCACTTTTCTTTACAATATTTGCAAAGTTTGATATAATAATGATATATTTGACTAATGGGAGACAACGTTTATGAAAGTACCTTCATGTCTGACCGACAAAATAAGTAAAATGACATTTTGCTCCGCAGCGTTATCCGATAACTTTCTGACCCTTTTCGGCGATGAATTTTTGTACAATTTTGTGGGAAAGCATGTTGGCTTTTGTTTTACGGACTTTATCCACCCGGATTTTGTGGAAGAATTTAAGGAGGCGGTCCTTGCGGTTGAGCCTCATACCTCCTCCCGTATCGTTACGATGATGGCAGATGTGGACGGGCTGTACCATATGATTGACGTCCTCATCACCAACAACGAGCGGTCTTTAAAGAACGAGGCGGTCCGTGATCTGACCATTTTTAACGTCTGCTCCACGGAAGCCCGGCATATCAAGTACACGGACGAGATCAATAAGTACCGTACTTATCTGTCCCTGTACCAGAATTACCTGTTTGATTACGACGTGGAAAAGGACGCGTTTACCGTTCTTCTTTTCATGGAGAGGAAATCGACCGTTCTGTACCGTTCCTCACTGAAAGAACTCTGGGAATTTGTCCTCTCCCATCTGACGGATAACGACGATATCAATAAGTTTAAGATTTTTTATAAGCACCTTAAAGACGCGATCGGCGATTTTTCGTGCGAGGCTTCCCTTCCGTCCCTTGGGAACACATCGAAGATCAATAACTACCGGATCGACGGTAAGGTGCTGATCAAGTATAACCAGAAACCGCTTGTCCAGGGTATTTTAAGACCGACCGATGAAAAATCCGTTCCGTTTTACGCTACAAGGGAGGGTAAAGACCCCGCGACTTCCCTTCTGAATAAGCGCGCCTGCTACGAGTACACCGCCGATATCCTGACGGTACAGGAAAACCAGAAGCACTATATGGCGGTTATCGATATTGATAATTTTAAGAACATTAACGACAATTACGGACATTTATTCGGCGACGAGGTTATTTCCTCCGTTGCCAGTATTCTCAGCAATACGCTCAACGGCAGAGGCATTATCGGACGTTTCGGCGGCGACGAATTTTATCTTTTTACCAACGCCATCGACACGGAGGACAGTCTGCGGATCTTTCTCACGGCGGCGCGCCAGCAGATCCGGTATACATATGAGAAGAAATATCCCGACCTCCACGTTACCCTTTCCATCGGCGTCAGTCTCTATCCCGACGACGGCAAGACCTACGACGAACTGTTCCAGAAGGCGGACAAGTGTCTTTACATCGCCAAGAACAAGGGCAAGAACCGTTTTATCATTTATGACGAAGAAAAACACGGAAGTCTGGAAAACGGCGAAAACGTACTCCGTATCACCGTCGATCCTACCGAACAGGCGGAATATCTCGCGAGGGTTCTCGCGAACCTTAGTATTACCGTTCTGCGCGAGGGCGTTTCCTGTCTTCCTTCCGTATTCGATACGGTCTGCTCGAATTTCGAGGTGGACGGTATCCGGATATACTGCGGGGACGACCTGAAGCCTGCCTACGATAACGGCAAATACAAAAAGGTTCCCGATATCGGGCACATCTTAAAAGACGAGAAATTTTTGAAGTTTTTTAACAATAACAACTGCCTGCTTATTAACACCGTCGCCAATTTTGAAGCCAATAACAAAGAATTTTGTACGGTTCTGGAAGAAAACAATATTCTGGGAACGACGGGTTTCTATTTTGACAGGGAAGACGGAAAGCGGATCTTTTTCTTCTATGATATATTTAACCATATAATCCGTTGGAATGAGTCCAACAAAAATTACCTGCTGACGCTGAGCAGGATCATAGCTTCCGTTCTTTAAACAAGATAGAGGCCGCGGTATTTTGCCGCAGCCTCATTTTTTCTAATATGCCAATGCTTCTAACAGACGCATGGTTGCGTCGTCGATGATACAGTATTTCATATAATCTTTCGTCTGTTCTTTTCCATCATCAAGATATATGATCTGTAAAATATTACCCGCCGCGTTTTCCGGTATGGTATCGGCTCCGTCAAGACGCTTTATGACGTCAGAAAATACTCTTCTTATCTCCTCGTTGGACAGATCGAGTTTTCCGTAAACGGAACTTGCTTCCGTATCACCGTTGCTCCTGCTCTGCGCGCTGCCCCTCAAGGTAAAACTCTCCGCGTTTGAACCGTCTTTCGGATAAACTTCCATCTCGAGATTGATTTCACGGTAATAGCCGTCCTTCGTTGAACCGGTCTTCCATAATTCATTATCCATACACTCTTTTAATATCAAAGACGCGGAAAGGTTATTTTTGGAATTGACCAAATTCATATAATAGTTCAAGGTCCGCGGCGTTGCCGTTCCCAGCGCGATATTAAACATTTCGCTTCCTTTTACCCAGCAGCGGATATCGGTCACCCGTTCTTCTTCAACGCCAAGCACGAGACGGTTAAAAACATTTTGCGTATCCCATGTCTTCAGTTCTTCCAGATAACGCAGATAAATATCATACACTTCTTCTTTCGTCAGTTCCGCATACCGGTAACCGGAAACGCTCCGGATATCATCAAACGGAACCGGTTCCAGCAAATTCTCCATGATCTGGGGATTTTGCGATAATAACCCTGCCAGCGTGGTACTTTTCCTCTTAGGGAGCGTTATGAGCCGGGTAATCGTTCCGGATTTTGTATGAAACTCCGCCTGAACCACTGTACGTTCCCCATACCACGAATAGTCCCCGGACTTTATCCTTTCGATATTATTTTGTAATCCGCTTACCAGCAGTTCCTTAATCTCTTCGGACGTTATATCCGCCTGTTCCGCCTTGCCGCTGTAAAAATTACCCACATAGCCGTAAGGATCGAAATCGATACGGACATATTTTATATCCGGAACCTTCGGCACATGGTTCAATACGATATGGTAGGAAGCCAGAAACAGCCCGAAAAATATCACATTGAACGCCACAAGTCCAAGCAGCCCCGGTATGGCTTTCAGACAATTTTTCAGCTTCTTTGTGGTAACCAGTTCATAAATAAAATAGAACAGTATCGCGATCAGATATAGAGCCACAATGCCAAAAATCTCTATGCCGTCCATATCGTATTTCTGTATGAAATAGCTGATACAGGTCGCAAGCGGCGCCAGTGAGATCAAAACGGCGGGAACCAGACGGAAAACACACTGCATGATCGGATTAACCGCCGCGCTTGCCGCCGCCTCGGATTTTCTCTTACGGAACAAAAACAGTCCCAGACCGCAGTAAAGGCCTCCCACAACAAACGTATACAAAGCGCTCTTCCACATGAAAATCGCGTCGTAATCCCCCCGGACCGCAGATCCCGTGACCAGATTGGTAACCGTATTCAGCCGGTCGTCCAGAATGGAATTGCTAAATGTAAACGGAAGGATCTCAAGGGAGTCCGAAAGCATCAGCATAAAAACCGTGACAATAATCCTCGGAACCGCCAGTATCATCACCGCCACCAAAAAATTCGTGAGAATGGTTCCCGTAAGGCTCATGGAAACGGCGAATACGCCAAACATAAAAACGCAGCCGGCGATATAGTTTACCGTAACGACCGGAATATCGGAATAATCGATCTGAACATGCTTAAACGCCGCTCCCGCCAAAACCGTAATGATATAGCTTAACAGTAAGATGGCAATATCCCACGTCAGGACCGAAGCGCCGTAACTCAGGAACAGGCTCGTTCTGGTATCGGGAACCGCGTGGTAAAAATCACACGCGTTTCTTCTGTTCAGAAAATTAAACAAAACCATGACCATAAGCGGCGTCAATATCAAAAACATCGTGACGATCAGCGGATTGATCTCCAAAATACCGTATGTTCCGACATAATTTCCCACCTTGGTCCATCGTCCGTCCAGATATTCTTCATAATTGGCGTTGCTGATATTATATCCCATCGGGATCAGAAACGCCGCTCCCCCCATAATGATCGCTCCCATAACGCCGACGACCCTGAGCTGCCTTATCCCTTCCAGATAAAGTTTCACGTTAAAGAAAGGTTTCTTCTTCACACTATTCATGTCCTGCCTCCTTTCTGTCCATCAGCACATCGGAAAAAGCATATCCAAGCGCTTCCATTTCATAGGTAAATACTTCCTCCAGAGTAAGCGGCAACACTTCCAAAAGAAGCGGGTTCATATTCCTGATCCTGCCCACAACCTCGTCGCGCTCCCCGCGCATAATGATATTGGAAACCGAACCGTGCTTCGCAAAATGCAGCATATCCATTCCCTCAAAGACGCTCTTATTATAATCCTCTTTAAACGCCACCTGGATCTTGAAAAGTTTTGTCTTTAAGTTCGTGATATCGCTCTCAAACACCAGACCGCCTTTATGCAAAAGCGCGAGCTGGTCGCAGGTATCCTCCAGTTCCCTGAGCGAATGCGACGTAAGGATTGCCGTTGCCTTCCGCTCCTCTACGTCCTGACAGATCAGGCTTTTCACCAGATTTCTCATTACCGGATCCAGCCCGTCAAACGTCTCGTCAAGGAAAAGATACTTCGGTTTGCAGGAAATGGCAAGAATGGTTGCCGCCTGCCTCTTCATTCCCTTTGAAAATGTGGACAGCGCCTTTTTCGTATTGAGCTGGAACGTATCCGATAAATACTGATACCGCCCGTCATCAAAACCCGGATAGCAGGCACGATAAAACTGCGCCATGCGTTCCATATTTGCCCCGTTTAAGAAAAACAGTTCATCGGGAACAAACGCGATCTTCGATTTTACATGCGGATTTTCAAAAACCTCCTCGTCATCAATAAGGACCTTCCCTTCATCTGCCTTATAAATGCCGGTGATCAATCGGAGAAATGTGGATTTACCCGCTCCGTTTGAACCGACCATTCCGTAAATGCACCCTTCCGGAATGGTACAGTTTATTGTATCGAGAGCTTTATAATCCTCAAATTTTTTCGTAAGATTTTCCGTCCTGATCATCTTTTCGCCTCCTCTTCATAAACCTTGTTCACACAGGCTATTATCTCCTCTTTCGCAATCCCCGCCAAAGCCAGTTCCCTGATCTGACCGTTTAACATTTCCAAATTCTCCCTTCTCGAAACCTGCAAGGCTTCCTTCGCCTTTTCTGACACAAAACACCCTTTTCCCGGTACGGAATTAATAAGACCCCTTCTGTCCAACTCCGTAACTGCCTTCTGAATGGTATTTGGATTTACCGAAAGCTCCATGGATAATGAACGCACCGACGGGATTTTGTCCCCTTCCGACAAAATCCCCGTGAGAATAAACTTCTCCACCTGTCCGATTATCTGTTCATATACGGGGGTTCGTGACATCACATCAATTTGAAACATCAATCACCCTCCTTAATAAGTGTATTAGTTCATATAGTACACTTATTACATTTATATTAATATTCTTTTCGTGAAATGTCAAGATATTTATTGGAGATTTTATTATCAAATAAAATTAGATTTATATTATTGAATTTCTTTGTTTTCTATGTTATATTAGACATAGGAAAAGCACCCACTCCATAGTGGATGCTCCCGAGAATGTTGCTAAATGTCCTTACGGACACCGCCTCATCTGTGGGTCAGACAGATGAGGCATTTTTATTTCTTCCTACACAAATATACTCCCCACAGCATACACCAGCAGCGCCGCGATCCACGCCACAACACACTGCCCTGCTGCCATATACACCGCCCATTTTCCGCCAAGTTCTCTCTTAACGGAAGAAATTGCCGCAACGCAAGGCGTATAAAGCAGACAGAAGATCAACAATGCCGCAGCCGCTAACGGCGTAATGGCGAGAAGCAGATTTTCCGTGGAACCAAACAAAACCGACAGCGCGGAAACCACGCTCTCTTTTGCCATAAATCCCGTGATCAAAGCCGTGGACACTCTCCAGTCCCCGAAACCGAGAGGTTTAAACACAGGCGCGATCACGCCTGCCGCCATGGCAAGAAGACTGTCTCTCGAATCAGAAACCACATTCATATGCACGTCAAACGTCTGTAAAAACCAGATCAATATCGTCGCCACAAAAATAACCGTAAACGCCCTCTGCAAAAAATCCTTTGCTTTCTCCCAGAGAAGCTGTCCCACATTTTTTATTCCCGGCATACGATAGTTGGGAAGTTCCATGACAAACGGAACCGGTTCTCCCTTAAACATCGTTCCCTTCAAAAGAAGCGCCATCAAAATTCCTACGGCAATACCGGTAAAATACAGTCCTACCATAATAAGACCTCCTTTTCCCGGGAAAAATGCCGCCGTAAAAAATCCGTAAATCGGCAGTTTCGCCGAACAGCTCATAAACGGCGTAAGAAGTATGGTCATTTTGCGGTCACGCTCCGAAGGCAGCGTTCTGCTTGCCATAACGCCCGGAACCGTGCAGCCGAACCCGATAAGCATCGGCACAATGCTTCTGCCGGACAGACCGATCTTACGCAGCAGCTTGTCCATGACAAAAGCAACCCTCGCCATATAACCGCTATCCTCAAGAAGAGACAGAAAGAAAAACAGCGTAACAATAACCGGCAGGAAACTCAGCACGCTTCCCACACCGTTAAAAATACCGTCGATCACCAGCGAATGAATGACCCCGTTGACGTCCGCAGCCGTAAGGAGCGCGTCTGCCCGCTCCGTTATCCAGCCGATACACAGCTCGAGAATTTCCGAGAGCCATGCCCCGATCACATTAAACGTAAGGAAAAACACCAGCGCCATAATACCGATAAAAACCGGGATCGCCGTATATTTTCCCGTAAGGATTTCGTCAATCTTGCGGCTTCTCGCGTGTTCCCTGCTCTCCCTCGGCTTGATCACCGTCTCCTCACAGACTTTACCGATAAATGTAAAACGCATATCCGCGATGGCTGCCGCACGGTCAAGACCGCTCTCCTCCTCCATCTGCAAAATAATATGCTCCAACATCTCTTTTTCGTTCGCGCTCAGACCAAGACTATCCAGTATCAGCGTATCACCTTCCGCCAGTTTGCTCGCCGCGAACCGCACCGGTATCCCCGCCGCCTTCGCGTGATCCTCGATCAGGTGCATGATACCGTGAAGACACCTATGCACCGCACCTTCCTTTCCCTCGCTGCTGCAAAAATCGGTTTTCGCGGGACGCTCCTGATACTTTGCCACATGAATGGCATGGTCGATCAGCTCCCCAATACCCTCATTCTTTGCCGCGGAAATGGGAATGACCGGAATACCCAGCAGTTCTTCCATATCGTTTACGAGGATTGCCCCGCCGTTTTCCCGCACCTCGTCCATCATATTCAGCGCAAGCACCATCGGAACATTCAGTTCCAAAAGCTGCATGGTCAGATACAGATTACGCTCGATATTCGACGCGTCCACGATATTGATAATGCCCTTCGGCTTATCCTTCAGCACAAACTCCCTCGTCACAATCTCTTCACTCGTGTAAGGCGACATGGAATAAATGCCCGGAAGGTCCGTCACCAGCGTCTCCGGGTGACCTTTCATCACACCGTCTTTCCTGTCAACCGTCACTCCGGGAAAATTTCCCACATGCTGGTTTGCCCCCGTCAACTGGTTAAACAGCGTTGTCTTGCCGCAGTTCTGATTGCCCGCCAGCGCAAATGTGATCGTCTCTCCCGCAGGAAGCGGATTTTCGTCCTCCTTCGTATGGAACTTGCCGCCCTCGCCAAAACCCGGGTGCGCCGTCTTCTTAACCTTTCGCTCGCGCGCCTCGCTGTTCTCCTCCGTCTTCCCGTCCCTGATATCGCCGATTTCTATTTTCCTTGCGTCCGCAATCCTAAGCGTCAGCTCATAGCCATGTATCTGCAATTCCATAGGATCGCCCATAGGTGCCAGTTTCACCATGGTCACTTCCGCTCCCGGGATCACTCCCATATCGAGAAAATGCTGCCGCAGCGCCCCTTCGCCGCCCACCGCGCAGATGGTGGCAGTTTTTCCCAGATGAAGCTCATTTAACGTCGTTGCCATAATCTTCTCATCTCCTATTCACAGTATTATATCTCTTTTGACAAAATACTACAAGCACACTCTCCGCCGCGCCGAAAAATATACTTGAAATATCGCAAAATAAGGAGTAAAATGAGCGTGGTTTCATTGAGGCTGAAGAAAGACATATACAATTAGAAAAAAGAAAGGATTATGCTGCTGCCCATTTCTCTTCAGCCATACAACACATATACGGGCAGTACCACAGGATTTCCTGTATCAGCATAGGTAACTATATGAAAAAACCACAAAACAAATGGGTCTGCGCGGCCATTCCCGCACTGCTTCTCCATTGCAGTATCGGTACGGTATATTGCTGGTCCTTGTTAAGCGAGAATATTGCTGTCGCAATCGGTATGGGCGCAGAGGGCAAAGGCTCCGTGGAATGGGCTTTTAGTTTTGCCATTTTCTTCCTCGGCATGTCCGCCGCGTTTCTGGGAAGCGTTGTGGAAAAAGACATTCACAAATCTTCCCTGATCGCGACGTTCTGCTTCGCGATCGGCATGGCGGGAACGGGATTTGTTATTTCCATGGCGGATAAACTGGGACCAAGGCTCTCCCTAATTGGAATTTATGTATGCTACGGATTTATCATGGGGATCGGTCTGGGAACCGGCTACCTGTCCCCGGTCAAAACTTTGATGTTATGGTTCAAAGACAAAAAAGGTCTTGCGACCGGTCTTGCCGTGGCAGGCTTTGGCGCCGCGAAAGCGATTGCCAGCCCGATCATGGAAGCGCTTCAAAATTCCGTTGGTATCGTCAAAATGTTTTACATTCTGGCAGTTGTATACTTCATTATGATGTTTTTAGGACACCTGCTCCTTTCCAAACCGGAAGGCTGGAAAGAAGAGCCTGTACCAAAGGGCGAAGGCGCGTTAAGCGTACTGAAATCCAGAACGTTTATCGGTATCTGGCTGATTTTCTATATCAACATCACCTGCGGCCTCATGCTGATCTCGCAGGAGAAATACATCATCAAGGCGATCGGGCTTGCGGGAATGGTCGGTATCATCAGTTCCGTTACCGCCGTTGCCAATGCCGGCGGACGGCTTGGTTTCTCCGCGTGGGCAGATAAAATGAAAGACCGCAACACCATTTACAAGATCATTTTCATCTTATCCATCGCGTTTACGGCAGTTACCATTCTGACAAACGGAATTACCAACAGCGTCGTATTCGTGGTAATCGCCCTGCTTCTGATGGTAAACGCGGGATACGGCGGAGGTTTCAGTAATCTCCCGACGCTCCTTTCCGACCATTACGGAATGAAAGCCATCAGCTCCATACACGGAATCGCGCTTTCCGCATGGGCATTTGCCGGACTTACCGGAAACAACCTTTCCAACTGGATCGTAAATACCTTCGGCAAAGCGATTGAGATTTCCGACGGACACGGCGGAATGCTCTCCGTAAACCCTACCGGTTACCAGAAAGTTCTGTTCGTCACCTGCGCGCTGTACATTGTCGCGCTGCTGATCAGTATTTTCGTGATCAAACCGGTAAATGAGAAAAAAGAAACCGCTGAATAATGCGGTATATTTCAAAAAACAGAAAGGCAGGTTCCCGAAAGAGCCTGCCTTTTTAAATATATTTTTTATCCTTATCCCAACTTATGTATTTCTTCCTGTAATTTTCCAAGAAACGCAAGGATATCCTCAAATTCCGGTATATTTCCATATATCATATTCCGCATTGCCTGGTAATCCTCCATCAGTTCTTTGAGTATGTTTTCTCTTGGCAAAAGCTCTATACTCCCCAAAGTTGCCGTTTCATAATGAGCCCCTTTCGCATAGTAAAATTTTTGCTTAAAAGCAACATCCTTTTCCAATAATTCTTTTCTTTTAAATGCGCTATCCTTTACCCATGAATTACCCAGATTATAGACGTCATACAAATGTCTTGCATAGCGGGCAGGCAGCGGCTTTCCTTCTTGAAAATTCGCGATTTTATGTAATATCGTCAGCTTCTCCCAAAAGGTTCGTTCTACATCAATAGTTAAAACACTTGTTTCCTTCTGCAAAAATATATCCGGATATTTTTCAGCCGCAAAGGAACAAACAAAGGTTTCATGCGAAGGCATCCACTCCGCCAACGGTCCTATTTCCAATCTGACACAGGAACGCAAATACTCTGTTTTAAAGATTTGTGGATAATAAAAATTCACCACCATTCTGTCCTCTGTATCAACAGACACCCAATCTCCCTCTCCCAATTTTTTCTTAAGTTCCCCATTCAGGTTCGGAACCAATTCCTCCCCGTAAAATCTTGCAGCTTCCGCATTGATTTGTTTGTTAAATAAATCCTGCTTTGTTTTCGATCTTTCACTCCATGGATTTACTTCTTCATTTATTATCTTCCTCCAGTCCAAAATCAGGTCAATATCCTCAGAAAATCGCTCAATTAAATGATAAGACTTTGAAAGACTCGTTCCGCCTTTAAAGACAAATGCCTTTTTATATTGGCAATCATGAAAAAGATGATCCAGCATAAAACAAACCCAAAAATCTTTCTCTACCACATCAGGCTGCATTCCCATTTTAATTGCGGTTGCCCGAAATAATTCAGTTCTATCCCCAATCGGTAATTTAGCTACTTCTTTCATGCCATTATAAACATACCTTTCTGATCACTTCACATATCCACTCACTTACACCGGCTGTATCTTTCAAAATCTGTTTTCTTTCCTCTTCCGGTAATCTGTTTCTCAAGTTCAAAATAACAGCGTCATCTACTCTTTCTTTTCCCAATGTCCTGATTGCCTCCACGACTAACGTCGCAGTTTCCGACATCAATGAAATCTGACGGTTGGTCCGATGTTTAAAGGAAATCGTTACATTATCCCATGAAAATTTTCTATAAGGTCCATCACTTATATAAGACCAGACAACAGGAACTTGTGTTGATAAACCAAGTTTATTCAACGCTACATCTCCACATGGTGCGATTGTCCAATGAAATCCCCTTGCAATAGCATACGCAACTCTCTCCGGGTCAGCCGGAACATATTCTTTCAGCAAATTGCTATATACAGGTTTTTCATAAACTCCGTCAATAATTCGACGAATAGTCTTTTCCTCAACCTGTCTCCCCAAACATTTTCTAATTGTTGTAATCGTTGCTATATCCGTAAAATCAGATGTTACAAATACCGAACCATCTTCAGCATTCAATATTCTCTTTTTTATCTCGGTATATATTCCATTGGTCATAAGGACACGCTCCTTTTTTTGTCACGATTATTATATATTTTTCGTGACAAAAAATCAATACTCTTTTTCTATATTATCCCCAAAAACATTTGGATATATAAAAATTTTTCACCTCTCCCGCACCCTCATCACCAAAAACGCTCCCCACACCAAAACCACGCTGCCGAAAAGCTGCCACCATTTCTCGTAAAAACTCCCAAAGCTCATGGAAAACAGATAAAACACCCCCATTTTATCCTTCAATCCGTAATTCATCACAAACAAGACCATCTGCACCATATAGCCCGCGATAACGTTTCCCGTAACGCCCGCCGCAAAAAAGCCGAGGCACCCGAAAAACAGAGCCGAGGCGGTTCCTCCGATAAAATGCCATATCGTCACGTCGCACTGACAGATTTTCATATAGACCACAAACAGACCTTCCATAACGCACAATGCCGCGGCGGAATACAAAATACGGAACAGACAGACCATGTAATAATCCGTCTTGCGCACCCGGACACAGTCGCGGATATTTTTATCCTGCTCCAAAAGGCATATGGGCGTAAAAAGCACCCCTCCGGTCCACAGAAAAAACATTTCCAGAGGGCGCGCCGAAGCCAGCCGCGACAACGCAGAAACATTGTAAAAAACAGGTGTCAGCAGCACAACGGCAAGCGCGGCAAAAAACGGTCCCCTAAACTGATACTTTAGATTTACGGCTAAAATCTTTTTTAAATTGGACATTTCCACCAAAAACACCTCTTCTCTTCCTTGCGTAGATCCAGACGGTCAGCGCCGTCAGAAGCAGCGCCGCCACAGCATAAAAGCACCGGTTAAACACAAAATCATTCATCTGTCTCATAAAAATCTGCCGCTTCATTAAATTATTATGGCGCGCTACCAGCGTAAACTTATGGATCGCGCCCGTCAATCTTCCCGAAGAAATGCTGGCAATCCACCAGATACCCTGTGCAAAAACAGCCAGAAGCGGCGAATAACATTCGGTCAGCGCCATTCCTACAGCCGTCGCGATCAGAATATTCGGAAGCAGCCAGACCGCCGACAAACTGACGATTGCCGTAAAATCCACGGACATTCCCTCATAGACGCCGGAAACCTTCGCCGTTGCCAGAACGGCAAGTAAAAACACGGGAACGGACATACTGATGATAAGCGCGAGAAACCTGTTCAACACCAGCTTCACCGAGGAAATCTTCCTGGAATAAATAAGCTGCTCCATCTGCGCTTTCCTGTCCCGCTCCGTCAGCGACGCCGCCACAAACACCGGCATGATACCGAGAACGATCCCCAGATAATCACAGAACAGCCTTGCGTAAGCTCCGGTTATCCTGTCGTCAAAAACAAGTTCCTCATACTCCCGTTTCGCGTCCTCATAATCCGCGGGAACTGTCCCGAAATCGTGCAAAAGGAACTGTTCACTGTACCTGGAACCGCCGCCGATCCGTTTATCCGCCTCCGCCATGTATTCAAGAAAAGCCTCGTAAGAAAGCGTCCCGTTTTGATACCCCTCTTTTAACCGTTCAAGAATGTCCTTCATTTCCGCCTGCTTCTTATCGTTTAACGTTACTTCCTTATAAAAACCGATCGGATACGCTATATAAGCATTATTGGCAACTTCGCTCTCCAGTCCCGCGATTGCCGCCGGAATAATAACGGCGGGATCGTCCGTTTCCGTCATGCCGTAATTGTCCCGTCCCTCCACCGGCATGATGACCCGGCTCACGTCCGACGAAAACTGCGTAAAGTAAAAACCGCACAACACTCCCAGAAACAAAAGAAACGTAAACGAACATACCACCTTTTTCATTTCCTTTAATAACAGCATTACCACTCACCTCCCGAAACACCTTCCACGTCGCACCCGTTCTTCCACAGACAATACATATACGCGTCCTCGCAGTTCGGTTCCTCCAAAACAGCTCCCGCAATTTCGGGAACATTTTCGGAAATAAGCCGGAGTTTTACGGAGCTTCCCTGCGACAGCATACCCGTAACAATATAATGTTTCTTGATCCGCGGCAGATCTTTCTTTTCCACCGTTACGGAATATACCCTTTCCTGCGCGTCGCCGAGCAGTCCGGAAACCGTTCCCTGAAACAAAATCTCACCCTCGTTTAAAATGGCAATATTCTCGCAGGTTGCCTCGATATCCCCCACAATATGCGTCGATAAAATGACGATACGCTCCTCCGCCACTTCGCACAGCAGATTACGGAAGCGTATCCTCTCCTCCGGGTCCAGTCCCGCCGTCGGCTCGTCCACGATCAAAACTTTCGGGTCGTGAAGAAGCGCCTGCGCGATCCCGAGCCTCCGCTTCATTCCTCCCGACAAAGCCTTTACTTTCTTTCTTCTCTGCTCCGTAAGGTTCACCTTTTTTAGCAGACTGTCAATCTGCCTGCCCCTTGCCTCCCTGCTCATGCCCGAGAGCGCTCCCAGATAATCGAGGCACTCGTACACGCTCATATTCGGGTACATGGAAAAATCCTGGGGAAGATATCCTGTAATTTCCCGGATTTTTCCTGCCTGCTCGATGGGGATCCCGCAGACCGTGATCTTACCCGACTTCTTCTCGTGAAGCGCCGCCAGCGTTTTCATCAGCGTGGTCTTTCCCGCGCCGTTTCTCCCCAGCAGTCCGAACATTCCCTGCCGAATGGTCAGATTAATGTCCGCAAGCGCCCGCTTCTTTCCGTAGAATTTACAGACGTGTTCCAATTCAATCGTATTTTCCATAAAAAAACTCCCTTCACAATAGACAGCGAAATTGCGGCGCGCTTTCCTATCAACAAAATAGAGAAATTACGGAGCAGTTTCCTGTTAAATAAAATAATGGCGCCGGATCGCTCCAGCACCATTATTTTAAAAAAGAATTTTCAACTTTTTATCAACTTTAACAAAATATCGCGGTAACTTTTCCGCCGACCGCACCGTTCTCCACAACAAGCCGTCCCCCGCACCGCTCGCACAAAATCTTACCGATATAAAGACCCATGCCGAAATGCGCCTTATCATTTTCCTTGTCCCCACGGTAAAAAGGATCCGCCGCAAGCCTTAGCCCCTCTTCGGAAAAGCCGTTCCCGTTATCTTCCACCGTAACCAGAAATTTGGTTTCCGCCGACCATACCGTGACGGTAACCTCCGTTCTGGCAAAACGCGCGCCGTTTGACACAAGGTTCTCATAAACCTCCATCACAAGTTCTTCGTCCAAAAACAACGTTTCCGCCGTCATGTCTCCTTTCAAAGAAAACGTTTTCCCACCGCAGAGCATTTCCCCGCTTTTTCTCATTTTTTCCAGCAGTTCCTTTCCGGAAATTTCCTTTTTGTCGGGATTTAACTCCGATAATTTCTGAACGGCAGTCATCTTTTCCGTATAATTCTCCAGACGCTCCACCTGCCCGTTTATCATCGACAAAATCTCCGTCATTTTTTCCGTGGAAACCCTGCCGTCCGGCACATAGCAGGTGAGAAAATCCGTATACCCCCGGAGTACGGTAAGCGGCGTGCGCAGATCGTGGGAAAACGCCCTGTTAAGCCGCCTTCTCTCCTCCAGAAGATCCCACATCTTACGGTTGTTCTTATCCAGTTCCCGGCGCATATCCTCAAAAGACCGGCACAACAGCCCCATTTCGTTCTCTTTTTTGTAGTCGAGGGAAAAATCGAGATTATTCTCCGATATCTTATGAGAAGCGTCCATAAGCATTGTGATAGGCTTCCTCAGTTCCCGGTTATAAAATACGATTCCCGTGCCGCCAACGCAAAACATTACCCAAAGCGTACCCCATAATACCTGTCCGTAACTGATGAGCCAGTATATGACCTGATAGCGGCTTAATTGCCCGCCTGCCGCGTCGCCGTCGTTATAGCCGTATCTGCGCCACAGGATATTCCCCTGCCCGTCATACCGGATTGCCACACCCTGCATGGAAGGACTCAGACTTATTTTACTGTGCCGCTGCTGATACCAGTCCTGTAACTCGTTCGTTCCCGTTCCGATCAGATATAACCCGAACCATGAAAGCGCAAGACACACCGGTATATACTTTACAAAACTCCACTTCAGGGAACTTCTTTTCTTTACTTTATCCATTTATAGCCGATACCCCACACCGTCTCCAGATGATACTCTTCGCCATAACGGGAAAGTTTCTGGCGGATCCTGCGCACATGCTCCGCCACAACGCTGCTGTCTCCCTGCGCGTCGTACCCCCAGATCCTTTCGTAAATACGCTCCTTATCAAAAACCTGTCCCATATTCAGGGACAACAGTTCAATGATCTCATATTCCTTTTTGGCAAATGTTATATTTTCTTCCTCCGCGCGGACGGATTTTGCCGAATAATCAACCGCCAGTTTTCCGTAAAACCGCACGTTGACCGCCGCCTGGTTTCTATGCTCCCGACGGATATGCGCCGCTACCCTTGCGCCCAGTTCCTCGATGGAAAACGGCTTTACAATATAATCGTCGCCGCCCGCCGCAAATCCCCGGATCTTGTCCGCTTCCTCAATCCTTGCCGTCAGAAACAGGATCGGGCAGCTCACATAATCCCGGATCCTTTTGCATACCGATATCCCGTCCGCTCCCGGCATATTTACATCGAGAAGAATGATATCCGGCTGTTTT
>JAMPBI010000040.1 GCA_023666775.1 Alistipes sp.
GGCGGCAGAAAAAAATCGTCCATGTGGATCACGGACGCGTCAAAAACGAGCGACAAAAGCTCCGCCGCCGTTGTTTTCCCCGACGCCGCCCTACCGTCCAACGCGACGACCACTTTATTCTTCTCCTCCATGAGCCGGCGGATCCTCGTGATCAGCGGCAAAAGACGAATATACCTCGCGTCGATGACGCGGTACGCCGGGTCGTAAAACTCCTTATACCTCTGGGAGTGGCTTACAACCGGATAATTCTGCTTCTCATACTCCACGAGATAATCCGCCATATCCTCCTCGTCAAACTCGAACATACCGTAGGAAGCCAGTTCATTTAAAAAATATAACCGGGAAAGAAAATATTCCAGATTACCCCCGCCAAGGGCGGCGGAGGCAATAAACGCGTCGTTCAGGCTGACAAGCTGTTCGTCGTCCTCCACCTTCAAAAGATGGATCCGCGCGTACCAGTTCCCGATATCCTCCGCGAAAGGCAGCTCCGACAGATCGGCGTCCCCGTGGGCAAATTTCACCGTCTCGTACTCCTTGCGGATAAAATCCAGACCGCTCTCACGGTCCTTTATCATGTGCCCATTTCCGAAAACATGCTGATAAACCAGCTTTACCGCGTCCTGAGGCTGCATTTTCGGATACCTTGCCGCCTGTTGTTCTATTATATATTTCAAATCGTTTAAAAGTATCATAATTACCTACTCAAATCTGTCTATTAAAGCATTCAGCTTCGCCATGTTGGCGTCCGCCGTTGACATGGCGTTTTCCACACGCAGTTTATTTTCGAGCTGGCGCAGTTCGATCTGCGCGATCTCCTCCACCGGCGCGTTATCGTCCCCGTAAAAGCGGATCGTCCTCGACGCGTCGAGATATCCCAGTTCCATGCGCTCCTTGGAACCTTTCGCCGTAAAATCCAGCGTTCCCGTAACCGTGTCCCCCAGATCCTTTGACGGACGGATTATCAGAAATTCCGCTCCCGGAAAACGTTCCGTAGGAACCTGCGTATTCTTTGACAGTAAAATAACGATGAACTGACGGATACCCATATCATAAAGAGGCTTTATCGGCAGATTATCCGCCGCGCCGCCGTCCCGGTAGACCAGCCCGTTCACAACGATCGGTTCATAAATGATCGGCATGGCGGAAGTGATCAGAAGGATCTGCTTGATTTCCTCGTCGCTCTTACCGTTTAGCTTCAGATACCGCGCCTTCGGTTTTCCCCTGCCCTCGCTGTCGTACTCCGACACCGTGGCGTACAGATCCAGCGGGTTATTGCGGATCTTATTCAGGTCGATATAACCCTCGATGATATCCGTCAGACCCTCACGGCTTACCAGTCCTTCCTTGCCGTCCAGAAGTTCCAGATCCGGCTCCACGAACTGACTCGGTGAAATGTGGTTCCAGATGTCCTCTCCCACCAGTCCGTCGTCGTAATTAAACAGGCACATATTTAACGCCCCCACGCTCGTTCCCGCGACAGCCGTTACGAGGTCGTTTAATCCCGCCTCTCTCAGCGCCTTAAACGCCCCGATCTGATACGCGCCTTTGCCGCCTCCGCCGCTTAACACAAGTCCCGTAGGCTTGCTCGCCCAATTTTCAAATCCCATTCTATCACTCCCGTACCGAAAAAATTTTAAAGGTTGATTGCCTTATCGATCAGTTTCGCGCAGCCAAATGTTCCCGCCGCCATTATGAGAAGATAATACACCATGTTTGGAAGCAGATACAGCACACGCCCCCTTGTCGTGAAAATATCGACGTTCCGGACAATTTCTTCCACAAAATGATCATCCACATACGATACCGCGACGCAGATGACGATAAATAACACCACGCTGACAAAACCTTTCCACCTGCTATTATATAAAAATGTCGCCGATAATGTGATTGCGCAGTACGCCATGACCATAACCGCGAAAAACGAGAACACAAACGAAACGATATGCAGCAGTATCCTCAGCCATAACTCATACAGATCGATATTGAACATCTGCTTAAACATTTCCACGATAATATCGATCATACGCCTGTCGTCAAAAAGCGCCACTGACTGAATTATATCAAATCCAAGGACAAAACTCAATGCCGCGAGAAAAACCACCTCGACAAGGAACACATACAAAAGTTTCGACAAAATGATCTTCAGGGAAGAATTGGGCGTCATAAAGATCAGATAGCTGGATTTGGAATTTAATTCGTTCGCGTAATTCATAATCCCCATTATAAATATCGTAAAAAATCCGATCACCATAAGCAGCAGCAAAAGCGACCACATCATCACCACGTTTCCCTCCGCCCGGAGCGCTTTTCTGCCCGTTCCGCGCGCCGCCGCGTAAGAAATAAAATACCCGATCTGAAGCAATACGCCGACACCCGCAAGGATCCCGATCGTTATCCGGTTCTTCCGAAACTCATATTTCATTAAATTTAACATACCGCAGCGCCTCCTGACGTATAGATTTCTTTATATAATTCCACGATCGACTTGCCGTGGGTACTCCGAAGCTGTTCCGCCTCGCCGCACATTGCCACGGAGCCGTTCCGGATAAAAATGGCGTAATCAATGATCTTCTCCAATTCGTCCACCAGATGGCTGGAAATAATAACGCTGTTATCCTCTCTGGCGTTTTTTATCACGGTATTGATGATCGTATCCCTCGCGATAATGTCGATACCGTTTAACGGTTCGTCCAGCATGATCAGCTCGGCGTCCCTCGCCAGCGTAACCGCCAGTTTCAGCTTCGCCATCATGCCCGAAGACATTTTATTCACCTTATCCTTATGGGTAAGTTCGAGTTCCTCCATGAGCCGGTGATAGCGTTCCATGGAAAAATCCTCAAAGAAATCCTGATAATATTTTCCCACGTCCTCACAGTTCATATAACTGTAAAAATAACTTTCCGTAGGCATATACGCGATCTTTTTCTTGCTTTCCACAGACAGCGGTTCGCCGTCCATCGTAATCACTCCCGCCGACTGCCTCGTAAGACCGGCGACGATCTTCATAAATGTGGTTTTGCCGCTGCCGTTCGGTCCAAGCAGCGCGTAAATCTTTCCCCTCTCAATATCCAGCGTAATATCCTTCACCGCCGTCACGGTCATATACCGTTTTTCAAGATTTTCACAATGTAACATAACTATCCCCTTTCCAGATAATCCTCAACGGCACTTACGATCTCCCTGCCGCCGTATCCCAGCTCCTTCATCTCGGATACATACTCCTCTATGCGAAACCGCGCCATTTCCTCTTTCATGCTTTCATATACCTGCGTCTCTTCCGTGACAAATGTACCAAGTCCCCGTTTCGTATAGCAGATCCCCAACAGCTCCATCTCATTGTAAATACGGACAGCCGTATTGGGATTGATCTGGTAGGAAACCGCCAGTTCCCTCGTGGACGGTAATTTATCTCCCAGCTGTATCCTGCCGCAGACAATCTTCTTTTTAATGTCGTCGATCACCTGTAGATAAATCGGTACGTTCGCCTTAAACTCCAAACGATTACCTCCTTTCTAGTGTACTAGCATTATAGTACACTAATTCGTAGGAAATGTCAATATATATTTTGTATTAAACAAAAAAATCCCCGGATATCATCTATCCGGGGTTTCTGTCTCAATTATAAGTTATGCGAAACTGTTACCGATTGCTTTGGCAACGCTTGATGAAATAACAGGATAATCAGTTGAATGCTCGTCCGCGTACACGATCAGCTGTTCCACTTCGTCCACGTTGTTACACTTGATCGCAATGGTATTATCGGTAAGCGCCCACGAGAATATCACCTTGAGCATCTGTAGTCTGGCGTCATAGTTCAGACCGTTAAACGGGTTATCCATCATGTAAACCTGACTGTTTCTTGAAAGAATAACGGCAATCTTCAACTTCTGAACCGCAACCGTAGACATATCCTCCAGCTTGGTATCCTTATCAAACTGAAGATAATCCATAATCTCATTATACCGGTCAAGCACAAAATCGTCAAATGTACTGGCAAAGCGAGCCCCTACTTCCACATAGGTCATAAAACCTTCAAAGTAATTGTCAGCCGGCATATTAACCACGCTTCTCATCGGCGCCGATGCATCTGTCTGCTCACCCTTGACAGCCGCCATCTTAGCAAACTCTACCGCTCCCTTTTTCGTACTGCCAAGGATTGCATATACATTCGTATCAGCCAGTTTTACAGCGTTTCCGGCATTTGCCTTCGTAATTAATAATTTTCTGGATATACTATTCATCAGCATATGCAACACCTACCTTTCGGACTTCTATTTTACTATATTTTTTAGGAATATTCAATGGCATATGTTCTAATAAAAAAAGTTTTTTTTGTGCAAATTGCTCAATACTCCCGGATAGCGTCCTGACTGTCATCAATGTTTTTAACAATCGACTTTATCAAAATGTAGTATCCCGTATTTTCGTTCACCTCAACATATACCCGTTCGCCCGCCTTATGACCCATGATTGCTTTGCCGATCGGTGACTCAATGCTGATATAGTTGTTCAGCGAACTTCCCCGTATGCTTGTAACGATCTTGTATTTTTCCGTCTCCTCGTCGTCTTCAAAAAAGATCTCCACTTCGCTGTTGATCCCGACTTCATCGTCTTTTGTTCTGTCACTTATTATTTCGGCATTTTTAATCATTTTCTCAAGATAGCGGATACGGCTTTCGTTTTTATTTTTATCGCGCTTGGCGGCGTAATATTCAAAATTTTCACTCAGATCCCCCTGCGCCCGCGCTTCCTTTACCGCCTCGATCGCTTCCTTGCGGACCACCAGTTTCCTGTGTTCGATTTCCGCCTCGATCTTCTTGATATCATTTTCCGTTAAACGTTCTCCCATTTTTCCATGCTCCTATCTATTCCGGAAGCCGGTACCGCTCCCTATATTCCTGATACTTCTGCTTAAATCCGGTATTTTCATTTCTCTTTACCATATCCAGATATTCGTGCGTTTCAAAGCTGTCCTCGTTGATCTGGAGCAGGCAGACCGCTATGTTGGAACAATGGTCCGCGACGCGCTCAAAATTCGTCGTCAAATCCGTAAGCGCCATTCCCAGTTCAATGGTACATTTCCCTTTTCTGAGACGTTTGACATGGCGTTTCTTCAATTCGTCATTCAGATCGTCGATAACCTCCTCCAGCGGTTCCACAAGCTCCGCCCGCTCCACGTCTTCCTTTTCAAATACCGTAACGGACGTGTCAACGATTTCCCGGATCGCGCCAAGAAAAACATTCAATTCCTTTTTTGCCTTATTGGAAAACTTCATGTCCTTTTTATTCATACGGCGCACCGTTTCCACAATATTAACGGCATGGTCCGAAAGCCGCTCGAAATCCCCGATCGAATGGAGCAGGATCGAAATCGTCCGGCTGTCCTTCTCCGACAGATCCCTGCTTCCCACTTTGACCAGATAGGTTCCCAACTCGTCTTCATACTGATCGATCACGTCTTCCAGTCCGATCACATGTTCCGCCTTTTCTTCGTCATATTTCCCGATCAGATCCATTGCCCCAAACAGACACTCTCTTGCAAGGCGCGCCATACTGACCGCGACATTTCTGGACTGCTCCACGGCAAGAGCCGGCGTATCCAGAAAACGTTCCTCCAGAAAACTGAACTCGGAAGGCACCTCCTGCTTCTCCTCCTCGCTTTCCGGTATCGTCACATAGGCAAGCCGGACAAGGCGGTCGCGGAACGGCGCCAGAAGCAGCACGGCGAATAAATTAAATATGGAATGAACCACCGCTATTCCCCACGCGTTTGCCGCCGTATCCAGAAACGCGAACGAAACGACCGCGTTCAATCCGTAAAACAACGCTAAAAAGACCACGGAACCGATAATGTTGAAATAGAGATGTACCAGCGCCGCCCTCTTTGCGTTCTTATTGGCACCCACGCAGGAAATCATCGCCGTTACGCACGTTCCGATATTCTGTCCCATAATGATCGGTACCGCCGTGGAATAATTGACGGCGCCGGTCACACATAACGCCTGCAAAATGCCGACCGAAGCCGACGAACTCTGGATAACCGCCGTCAGAACGGCTCCCGCCAGAACGCCCAGCAGCGGATTGGAAAACACCAGCAGCAGATTGGTAAATCCCGTCACATGCGCAAGAGGCTTTACCGCGCTGCTCATGGTATCCATTCCGAACATGAGGATCGCGAAACCGATCAAAATCCCGCCAATATTGTTGCGTATCTCCTTCTTGGAAAACAAGATGAAAGAAACGCCGATCAACGCGAGTATCGGAGAAAAAGAAGTCGGCTTTAACAACTGTATAAAAAAGTTTCCGCTCTCAATACCCGTCAGCGACAGAATCCACGAAGTAACCGTCGTTCCCACATTCGCGCCCATGATGAGCCCCACCGCCTGGGTCAGCTTCATAATTCCGGAATTTACAAAACCAACCACCATGACCGTCGTTGCCGACGACGACTGAATGACTGCCGTGACCGCCGCTCCGAGCAGCACAGCCAGAAACGCGTTGGAAGTCAGCTTGGCGAGAACCTTTTCCAGACGTCCTCCGGAAAGCCTGCTAAGCCCCTCCCCCATGATATGCATTCCATACAAAAACAGCGATAATCCGCCTATCATTGACAACACATTAAAAATATCCATGTCAGACTCCTTATCATATCTATGCAGATTTCATTCTTCACATCACATATTCTAACATAGATTTTTTGCCATGTAAAACAGTTATATTTTGCACATTCCGACAATATACTGATACCAAAGTACTTTGGAGCAGTATCATATGTACGATAAATTTCTCAGGTTTAAATCCCTGCTGGAAGAAAACTTCCAAAAATCAGATGATCCCCATGATGATTTTCTGTTAAACAAAAAGAAATTCACTCCGAGCCACAAAGGATTTTTCGTTTTATGCACCCTGCTGCTTCTTGCGGTCGCCGTCAGCAACATTCCCGCGATAATGAGCGTAAACAGCCGGGTAGGCAGCCGGGAACTTCCTATTTACTGCGTGCAGACCGACAAAAAACAGATTGCCTTGTCGTTCGACGCGGCATGGGGAAACGACGACACCCGCAAAATACTGGAAATCCTTCAAAAACACGATGTCAAAGTTACCTTTTTTATGACCGGCGGCTGGGTAGAAAGCTACCCGGACGATGTAAAAGCTATTTATGAGGCGGGACACGACCTCGGAAATCACAGCGAAAACCATAAAGATATGCCTACGCTCTCCGGCGAACAGCAGACGGAAGAACTGATGAAGGTACATAATAAGGTAAAAGAACTTACCGGCTATGAAATGTTTCTCTTCCGCCCGCCATACGGTTCCTATAACAATAACCTGATCCTTAACGCGAAGAAGCTCGGCTACTACACGATCCAATGGGACGTGGATTCCCTTGACTGGAAAAATTACGGCGTGGATTCCGTCATCAAAACCGTGACCCAGCACAAACATCTGGGCAGCGGCAGTATCATTCTCTGCCATAACGGCGCGCAATATACGGCGGAAGCGCTCGACACCCTGATCACGACGCTCAAAGACGCCGGCTATGAATTTGTGCCGATTTCCGAACTGATCATAAAGGACAATTATCATATGGATCATGAGGGACGGCAGATTGCGGATTAGGGGCGGATCAAGAATAAATGAGCATTTTATACAACCGTCATTATCACCCAATATAATGACGGTTGCTTTTTCTTTACGCTACCGCGTTCATATTTATTTGATCAATAACTTTTTTGATACCGTTCCAGACCGTTAAATCCGTAAATATTTCAACAACGCTTCCCCAATCGGTAAACGGCGGTTCCTGAAGCACTGAAAAATCTTTCATCACTCCATTGCGGACAATATATTCTATGATCTGATTTACGAAATAAATCTGCCTGCTGTCCAGATTGGTATTCTCCAAATATTCCGAGAAGGCTTCTTTTGCGGCATTCATATCCAATCCGACTATTTCACGGACAAACTCTCCAAGCGGTTTTGTTCCAACTTCGTACTCATAATCCTGCTTCGTTCCAACTTCTTTCCACAAAATATCTTCCAGATTTGCAATATCCGTGCTTGTCAGCGGTTGATTCGTCTTTAACTTTGCAATAGCAGTATTGTCCTGATGCTGCCTGATGTAGTACTCTGCCTTTGCTTTATAATTCTTAAGCTCATCATTTTCAAGTTCAGACTCCCTCCATTCTATCGAAAGAAGTTCATCTGTAAAATTGGTTACATACTTTACTGTTCCCTTCGGAATATACTTCATTAAATCACGAAGCTTTTCCCTGATTTCCTCAAAGTCACTAATATCAGCATTGTCCACATAGTCCGTATCAAGAATCTTATTTATCAAATCTGACTGCGCCTGAATTTCAGGAATATTTGCAACACCGGCAATTCCGGAAACCCTTTTCTTCAAATCGCTACGCGCTCTCGAATACTTCTTTCCCGCCAAATACGCAAGTTCTATACCGTACATAAGCGCATCAAAACGAACCGCGCTTGCTTCATCTTCGTCCGGCAAAATAAGCGGAGCGACCTCCTCTCTCACAATTAAGGTATCCTCATAAGTAAGTGTCTGATAATTCGATACATCAGAATACAAATCCACATACTTCAAATGTTGTCTGACCGCAAAATTATCCCTTGAAAGTTCTTTCACTTTCTTGCTCATTTGCTTTACAAGCGCATTTCGGTATGCGATCAGCCTGTCAACCTGATATTGAATATCTTGCAGCTTATAAGTAATTTCAAATTTTAAATTAAATACGGCGCCTTGTAAAGCAATCATATTCGCGCTTGCCCTACCCTTATTCATACGGAAAAATTCAAAATTTCCGCAGAAATCAAAGATATAGAATTTCTGTTTATCTTCCCCGTCCAGCAATCCCGGGCAAAGCCTCGTTCCACGCCCAATCATCTGCCAGAGTTTTGCTTTACTCATAACTTTTTTAAAGAAAACCAGATTTACTACTTCGGGAACATCAATCCCGGTATCAAGCATATCTACTGATATTGCAATCTGCGGCTTTTTCTTTGGATCAGAAAATTCGTCTATGGCACTCTGCGCATAAGTCATATAGTTATCAATAACCTTTGCCCAATCCGGCAAATGCGGATATTTCCTATTAAATACTTCCAATATTTTTTCCGCGTGATTATGATTTTTTGCAAAGATAATTGTCTTTCCAAGTTTTTGACCATAGTCAATTTTTATTCCGTCCGTCATAAGAATATGAAGCACCTGTCCGATTGTATCCTCATTAAAAATCCATGTATTCAATGCGGACGAATCTATTGTTTCCGGCAATTCACCATTTTCATTCTCAAATGTATTTTCATATGTTTCCTTATCTTCTTCGGATAATTCGTCGTAAACAATTCCCTGTTCAATGAATTTAAGCTTTGATTCGACCGAAACATAATCCACAAGATATCCGTCTTTTACTGCCTGCGCCAAATCATATCCATATGTCGGTACTCCATTTTCCAGCTCAAAAACTTCATATGTATTCTTATCAATCTCATCTTTCGGTGTTGCGGTAAGTCCTACAAGCGGCGCGTCAAAATATGTAAAAATATCCCTATATTTATTATAAATTGACCTATGAGCCTCATCACAGATTACAAGGTCAAAATGCCCGCAAGTGAAAAGTTTTCCCTCACTGTCATTTACTGTGTCAATACAATTTATCATTGTCTGATATGTGGAAAAAACACAATGCGCATTGTAATTATCTTTCTCCTCTACCAAATTTGTACATGACAAATTTGGCAGTTTATTTACAAAACTCCTCTTCGCCTGAGTGACAAGTGAATTTCTATCCGCCAGAAACAAAATATTCTTTATCCAGCCGGCTTTAAGAAGAACATCGCATAATGCAATGATTGTTCTGGTCTTTCCTGAGCCGGTTGCCATAACAAGAAGGGCTTTTCTGCGATTTTTTTCATCAAAACTATTACATACCGCTTTAATCGCCGATTCCTGATAATATCGATCCGCAATTTCTTTATCTATCGTAATATGTTTAAGATTTGTCCTCATAGTCAATAAATTGAACCACTTCTCCAAATCTCTTTTTGAATAAATAACGGAACATTTTCTCTCCGGATATTGTCCGTCAATAATGCGCGTCTCAAACCCATTAGTAAGAAAAACCACGGGTCTTCGCTTATATTTTTGTTCTAACAAATCCGCATAAAGTTTCGCCTGCTGCCTTCCTTTAGCAACGTCCACACATGTACGTTTTGCCTCAATAATCGCCAAAGGTCGGTGCATATCATCATAAAGAACATAATCGGCATAACCTGTCTCTGATTGATTCGGCATTCCGGAAATCTCAACCTCATTAATCCAGTCTTTTCCTTCCGTCCAACCGGCGTCCATTAACATGGAATCTATATAGAGTTTTCTAGTGTTATATTCGGATAGTTCTAATGGTTTTGGCACATATGTATGTTGCTGTTCCTGCCTTCTGGCTGACAATTTCTCTTTGAGAGATGCATTTTCTGCAATCAATTTCTGTAAATCCAGTTCCTGCTGCGCCGACTTTTCCTGCGCCCTGACCAATTCCTCTTTAGCTGCGTTTGCTGTTTCTTTCGATTGCTTCGCTTTCTCAATTCTGGAAATAATGAGACTTTTATCAAAAGAACGCTGCTCATACTGTTCCGAATAACAATATGCAATATAATCCAGATAAATAAAAAGATTTTCCAGACAAAGCAGCGCCTCATCACGCCCCAGCTTTTTATTGCCATGCGCCACATTATTACCACATCTGCGAATATAATCCATTCTTTTCCAAAGATCCGGTCCAATAATTTGTCTATATTCCTCAGCATTTATCAGACTTTGCAGATTATCTTGATATGGCATTTCCAGTTGTGTATCGACAGAATACATCCATTTAAGAGCAAACTCCATCGCCCTGCGGCAGTTTATAATACCAGCCTCAGGATCCATAAGAACAATTTTCTCCGCCGATATGGCAACATCCGCAAAAGCAGCGAACTTAGATTCCTTTTTTAAATAATCAAAGTTGGTAATCATAAAAGCCTCCTTGTATTATATCTTCTCATAAGCTGTTATCATCATTAAGGGTTGGTTTTATTTTATCCGTTAAAATTGCATTTCTGCACTGCAAATTTTGATTTGTCGACTTGGTG
>JAMPBI010000041.1 GCA_023666775.1 Alistipes sp.
GCTGACTGCAACAAAATCATATTTCATCGGCGTAAAAACGCCCTTTTCCCTGTCCGTCAGCCAGTTCAGGACGCCGAGCGCCGCGCCCGCCATGATCAGAACCGCCATAACGTTTCTAAGAGGGAACGCCGCCTCCTTCGTCTCAATGATTTCCGCCTTCGAAAAATCCTCCCTGCCCTTCATCGTTTTAAATTCCACATGGAATGTCGGCTTTCCGGTCAGATAGGCGGAAAACGTTCCGTCAAGCTGCAAAAGTCCCTCCGGATCCATTTCCACGAACTTCTCGCTGCTTTTTACATAATTTAAAATCATTTCCCTCGTAAAGAATTTGAAAAAGGAAGAAAACACCGTTTCATTAACCGGATCCGCTATAACGGAGCCCGTCTTTTTCACCTGGATAATGTTGTTCTTATATTTCTCTTTCGCCACGCGCTCCGTTATATCCTCGCCAAAAATATAACCGCACTCCGCATTTCCTTTTTGAACCTTCTGTATCAACTCCTCTTCCGAGGCGCAAAGCCGGAAAGAATAAACATCATTGTCCGCCAGCAGATCCTTTATCGTATTGACCGCCATTTCGTCATCATCTCTCGCGTAAAGCAAAACGACGATATCCTCCGTCTCGCGAAATCCTTCCATTCGCGGCGCAAAAAAGGCAGTCACGGGAATAATCACAAGAATGATAAGAAATACTATATTTTTTAATTGCCTTTTCGTTAAAAGCAGACACCATAATCCGATTTTTTTCATTGCTTATCTCCCGATCTTTCTGTTCAATGTCTGAAACAACGCCGCGGCGGCAAACATGACCGCCAGTACGATCAAACACGCCGACACGCTCTGCCGGAGGATTTCTCCCGTAAGTATCTGTCCGCACAATTTCGTCGCCCATTTTGTCGGCATAAAATTTCCTATCTGATTTACCAGTTTTGGTAAAAACGTCGCAGGGATAAAATTCCCCGACAAAAACATCATGACGACAGTCACAAGAAAACCGGCAAGCGTTCCCGCCGCCCGGTTTCCCGCGATCTGGAAAATCAACAGATTGACCGAGAAAACCGTAAGCACCACAACCGCAAGTCCCAAAAGCGCTCCCCAAGAAAAACGGACCGTTCCGAAAAATACTGCCGCAAGATATAGGAGTACGGCTATTCCGGTATAGACCGCCGATGTGGATAACAGTTTCGCGAGCAGCAGGGAATACGGTCTTATCCCCACACGGTATATGGCGGAAATGTATGTTTCTTCCTCTTTCTTTAACAAACCGCCGCAGGTAATCCCTCCCAGCATAAGCAGCAGAACGATCCCTCCCGCGGCGTAGAACTGAACCGTACTTAAATCGCCCGTATCGGAAAGGATCCGTTCTCCAAAATATGTATTTCTCCGAAGCGCGTACATCAGCAGATGAAAATTCAGATAGTCCTCCGATTCCTTAATGGCGTCAATCCCTGCCGCGCGGCACAGATCGTCTACCGCGTAAATTGCCGACTGCGCCGTTACCAGATCCATGGCGCCGGACCGGATCATTTTCTGAAACAGTTTCGACTGCGCCGTCTCTTTGCCGTCAGAAAGAATAAGCTGCGCCGTTACGTCCCTGCCGTATAAAACCTTTACCATAAATTCTTCCGGTATGATGATAACCGCCAGTACGCTGCCGTTTTTTAAGGCGTTCTCCGCCTCTTCTTCCGTCATTTCCGTAAAAACGCAGGTTTCCTTGATCGTTTCCTCTTCCAGGAGATAAGAAAGCGCCATCTGCGTATAGGTATTGTCGTCGTTGATCACCAGTGCGACCGGAACCTTGTCCGCGTTATCCTGTGAGGACAGAAGTTTCACTCCGGCAAACGCCGTTCCCGCCACAAATGCCGCAAGTATCAGCGTACCTGAAAGGATAGCCGGAATGGATCTCGCGGCAAGTTTGAACCATAATTGATATAATGCCAATGTTTTCTTCACTCTATTTTAACCTCTCCAATAACGCGGCGCCCACGGGTTTGTCCGCGAGTTCCGAAAGAGTTCCGTCCTTTAACAGATACATTCGGTCGCACAACGATAATTCCGCCTCCTCATGGCTCGTAAGAAGAACCGTTCCGCCCTCCTGCCTGTACCGGATAAGATATCTCTTGATCTCTTCCTTACAGACTACGTCCAGCGCGGCTCCCGGCTCGTCCATGATCAATATCTGCGGATCCGCCGCCAGAGCGCAGGCGATACTCAGACGTTTCTTTAAACCGCCGGACAATTTCGCTACCGGATATTTCCGGTAAACGTCAAGCCCAAACTCTTTTAAAATCCCGTTATCCATATCCTCGTCAATGCTCCGCTTTGTATCGCAATACCAGAAACGCAGGTTATCATATACCGATAATTTATCCATCAACGGATTTTCCTGCGGCACATATCCCACATATTTCTGAAAAATTTTTCTGTTTTGCAGCGGATTTTCACCATCATATAAAATTTCGCCGGACGCCGCTTTTAACGTCCCCGCGAGAACTCCAAGCAGCGTTGATTTCCCGCACCCGTTAGCTCCCACCAATGCGACGCATTCGCCTTTCTTCGCAAAAAAGGAAGCGCCCTTTAATATTTCTTTCCTGCCGTATGATTTTTTTATTTCTTTTACTTCTATATAATTCACTCTGTCCACCCGGTTTTTTAATATGTTAAAATCTCATACCCTTCTTCCGTCACCAGAACCGTTACTTCCCACTGCGCGGAAGGCATTCCGTCGTCCGTGTACACCGTCCAGTCGTTATCCGCGTCAATGAAAATATCCGGTCCGCCCATATTGATCATCGGTTCAATGGTAAATACCATTCCCGGCGCCATGATCATTCCCGTATCCCATTTGCTGACAAAACTTACAAAAGGTTCTTCGTGAAACTCCAGTCCTACTCCGTGCCCGCCGATCTCGCGCACCACCGTGTAACCGTTTTTCTGCGCAAATTCATTGATGGCGGCTCCCACATTGCCGATGGGTTTCCACGGTACAACCTGCTCCAGTCCTACGTTTATGCTCTCCTTTGTCACCTCAACAAGACGCTTAACTTCCGGGTGTACATTTCCCAGCATAAACATACGGGACGAATCCGAAAAATATCCCTTATAGATTGTTGAAACGTCTACATTAATGATATCGCCGTCCTCAAGAAACTCGTCCTCCGCCGGAATACCGTGGCAGACCTGACTTCCGATTGACGTACATACGCTTTTCGGAAATCCATCATAATTAAGCGGTGCCGGAATACCGCCCATTTCAACGGTTTTATCATACACCAGCGTGTTGATTTCTTCCGTACTCATACCGATTTTAATATGTTCCCCCACATAATCCAGAACCGCGATGTTGATTTTACTGCTCTCCCGGATCCCCTGTATCTGCGTTTCATTTTTTATGATCTTTCTCGGCGGAATCTTCTTTCTTGCCTGCTTCAGCCCCGAAAGCATTCTGTCATATTCCTTGTGGCACTCCCCGTAACATTTCCCGGATTTACACCAGCACGGCGCGCTGTCTCTCAACTTTTTAAACATAATGTTCTCCCTGTATACATTGCTTTAGTTATTTTATATAGTATTTCTGTCACTAATGCAACGTTATTCATAATTATGCACAAATTGTTTACAATTCGTTAATATTTTCAACATGGTATGTACATATTTAATTCCTATAATACCATTATAAGCTAATTATGCAAGTTACGATTTAATTTTTTCTTTTTTTCATAAACTCCTCAAATAAGAGAGCGTGTACCGAAATGTACCGCTCTCTTATTATTTTATTGATAGGAAATTGCATTGCGATTTCTCAATCTTTCTGTTTCTCCATGACGGATATCCATTTATATCTTAACAACTTTATCCGTGTACGGTTCAATCAACTTCTTTATTTCAGGTATATCGTTATCGCTATATGAATCCGCCCATTTAAGCAGATCGTTAAGCGATTTCAACGTTTCCTTTTTCCCTTTTTCAAGCCCAAGTTTTCTTTTTATAAATCTTTTTATGATACGATATCGATAGATATGCCTTGGCACTTCTAACAGATAAATCTTATCCGCGTCGGCAAAACACTGCTTGCACCACTTATAATAAACGCCTTCTATGATCCAATTTTCTTCTTTTAAAATTTCCTGCAGCATTGCCCGTCTCTCGTCCGGATTTCTCTTAATGCCATACGTCTCAGCATTATTATCCCATTGCAGATCGTCTAAATCGTAATGTTTTATATGGTATTCCTTAGACAGCTTATCCGCTAAATAAGTTTTTCCCGAACCGCTTCCGCCAATAATATGTATCTTCATTTACCACCTCCCGGATTCCGATTTGCAAATCCGACACTTTTTGAGTATAATTATAAAGTAGCGGTTTTTATGTGTCAAGAAAGCAGGGAGAAACGTTTATGGAATACTTTTGGTATATTGCCGCCGCGTTGGGCGCCGGTATCGGCACCGGATTGGCAGGACTTTCGGCGGCTACGGTCATGGTGCCGATTTTAATTGTTCTGTGCCCCTCTTTCGCAGGAGAAACTGGAGCCTATCACGCCACGGCGATCGCGCTGGCTTCTGACGTTCTTGGATCTGCCGTCACAACCGGCATATATATCCGTCATAAAAATATCGACCTGAAACGAGGCTGGATCATGCTTACCTGCATTGTCGGCATGTGTATCGCAGGCAGTTTCGCGGCATGGTCCGCGGGAAATGTCGTACTGGGAAATTTCTCCCTGTTTCTGACTTTTTTTATCGGTATCCGCTTTTTGGTCAAACCGGACACCGAACGAAAAGAGACGGTTGCCAAGGGCGCGGGACTCGATTGGAAAGGCATTATCATTTCCCTGTTTTTCGGATTGACGATCGGTTTTGGTACGGGATTTGTAGGATCCGGCGGTGGAATGATGATGTTGGTAGTATTTACCGCCTTTTTGGGAATGAACAGAAAACCTGCCGTCGGAACAAGCACCTTTATTATGACCTTTACCGCTCTGATCGCGTCCGTCAGCCATATTATGATCGATCCGACGATTGCCCTTGAACGCTGGGACGTGCTGCTGATCTGTATCGTGACGGCTACCGCCGCCTCGATTGTTTCCGCGCAATTCGCGAATAAAGTTAATAACCGTACCGTCGGTCTTGTTACCGGCACTATTTTAACGGTTCTCGGAGCAGTCATGCTGATCTTAAATTATTGGAAGTAGCTTACACTTCTTACATCTCCTCATTCAAAATCACGAATTTTATACCCGCGACATTATTCAAAGCCATTAATATTCCATGTATCGCTTCGTTACAATCTTCCGCGTTTCCTAAATCAAGATAGATAAATCCATTATCGTCCTTCTGAGAAACGTCAACATAGCCAAGATAAATATCCTCCTCATTATACGGCTGCATGAAATCATCTACCGCCTTGTTTATTTCGGCTAAATCTCCGTCCGTAACGGCATTCTCAAAATAAATGGTAAAAGTGAAACATTCACCGTCAAATCCCGCAACATGCGCCTCATAATTTAATTCCAAAGAAGAAATCCCAAGTATTTCGTCAAATTCATAATCCATCTGTTTTCTCGTCCTTTCACCTTCGCCTGTATCACAATTTCAATAAGATCAATAATACCTTCTAACCGCCAATATCTGCGCGTAAGACGCGTAATAAATACTCGCGACCTTAACCGTGCTTCCCGGCACGGTAGCATGTACAATCTGACCGTTTCCGATATAAATCCCCACATGTCCCGGATAGCAGACAATATCTCCCGGCTGGATATCGGAAAGGCTCACACCGACGCCGCCATATGCCTGACTTCCCGAAGAACGAGAAACCGAAATCCCGAACTGGGCATGTATATAAGAAGTAAATCCGGAACAGTCAAATCCTGCCGGTGACGCTCCGCCGCTCACATACGGGGTCCCCACATATTGCAGCGCCAAAGAAGCAATCTGATTTCCCGTTGCGGAACCGCCGGAATTTGCCGGCGCGGCGGACTCTGTCGTATTGTTCGCCGCAGCGTTTCCCGCAGCCGCGGCGGCTGCTGCCTCCGCTTTCTTCCTCGCTTCTTCCTTTTTCTTCGCTTCCTCCGCCGCTTTCTTCACCGCGGCTTCGATCGCTTTATCCAAATCCTTGACTTCTTTCTCTTTTGACGCGATCAGCTTATTGATATCTTCCTGCTTTTTCGCGTACTGCTGTTGTAATTCTTCCAGTTCCGCCTGCTCCACCTCGAGACGCGCGATCGTATTTTCGATTTCCTTAATATTATTGATATACGCCTCCAACTGGTTCCGGTCATATTCCGTAATCTTTTCCGCGTATTCATACTTATTAAGAGAAGACGCCACATCTTCCATCGCCAGCACCTGAAATAAAACGGTCACGTCCTTACCGTTCTCATACATATACTTAATGCGCGCCTTCATCTGTTCATACTGGGTTTCTTTTAACGCTTCCATGTTGGCAAGATTTTCCTGCTCTAAAAGGATTTCCTCACCCTTCTCGATCAGCGCCGTCTCCGTCTCGTCAATGTCGATCAGAAGATCACCCAATTCGTTCTGTAATTTTTCAACTTCCTCCTCGGCTTTTTTCTTGTCGTCTTTCATTTTATTGATATTTGTCGCATATGCCATTTCATTTACAAATAAACACAACAACATGACGGCAGCGCAAAATACCGCCGTCTTTTTCAATTTCTTTAACATATTCTTCACCTATACCGCGTAATCAATCATTCGTCCGATCAGCTTTGCCGCGTCCTGAGATTTCGCCGCTTTGCCGTAAGGATTGTCCTCGTTATATTTAATCATGGTGTTGGTCTCGCCGCCTGCCACATAACTTCTGCCGCACTCCGGGCAAACCGCCGTCATCAGCTTAACATTTGCCGCGACAACCTTCCCGTCGCCTTTTTCCGCTTTTTCGTAAGCATTCACGACATGCTCCTGCTCGTGCGCCATAACGCGCGCCGCAGACGCCTGTGGAGTAATATGCCCCGGCGATTTAAAAGAAACGTCCGCTTCATTGGAGCCGTCCTGATACTGGCGGTTCTTGCAGGTTTCACACTCGATCGCGCCTGTACGCTTTAAATTACGGATCTGCGCGTTGCTTAATTCTTCCTCCGGTCTTCCCGTCAAAGCCGCTCCCGATATTCCGTAACGCAGCCCGGAATAAGCGGAATACGCGCCGTAACTGCCATAACCGATACCGTTTACCATGAAAACACCTCCTTCACCCCGATAAATGTTACATAAATATTACAACCAAATTATAACAAAAACCGTCTCCGATTGCAACCATTGTCTCAATCGGATCATTCGTCCTCCACCATATTCCACAATTCATAAGAATTCCAGTATTCATAAATCTTGTAGCCTTTATTATCATACACTTTGTACTCGTCCTTAAACATTTCCAATTCGCTGTTCTGGAAATATTCCTCGTCCGTTATCAGTATAAATACGGTATTGCTGCTGTAATAGTAACTGAGATCCTTACGGATCAGCCACGGATTACAATGCATCGTCCTAAAACTGGTATCGTTTACATTGCGCATTTCAATCCTGCCTTCCGTCAGTTCCGTAATGATATTGGCGTTCCAGTACGTCGCGTAACCGAAATCATAATCCTTTTCCATCAAAAATTCCATTGCTTCCTGACGTCCGGTATCCCGTTCCGCCTTCACCGCCTCCGCGTATTTGCAGGCGCTGTTCACGATAAACAGTCCCATGACCAGCACATACGCCAGCCTTCTGACCGAAATATGGATATCGTTGCGCTCCACAAAAATACAAAGCACAAGCAAAAAACACAACAGATACGGCAGCATATAACGATCTCCGCACAGATCCGAAAAAATATAAATAAAATCATTGAACAGAACGGCACATACAAAATATATGAGGATCACCCTCTGCCGGATCTCAAATTTTTTGTTGTTTTTCACCATGCGGCAGGTAAGACCGATCAGAAATGCCGCAAAAACAACGACCAGGATATTACAAATGCCTTGCAGGGATAAGAACTGCACGCCCGGTTCGTATCCCAAAACGCGCAAATGTCCCATCACCGCCTCGCTGAATTTCTCAAAATCATCTACATTTGTATATAAAATACGGTCAAAGGAGTTAAAATCATAAATCCTTCTCAAAACAACAACATTTACCACATAGGCCAGAGAACAAATAACTGCCCCCACACAAGAGGTCAGGAAGTAACAGAGATATTTGTTATCTTTCCATTTTCTGATGATATTTTCCTTAATCTCCGGCACGGTAAGAACACGCAGTCCGTAAGCGTCCAGATAATCCATAAGCCACAAGATAAAGCACGCCAGAGCAAAAGGATAATACAACACAAGCACCTGCCGGATCGTGGTAAGTCCCATGAGAACAGCAAACAAAATATACGTGATCCACGGCACGATCTTTTTCTTCGCGGAAATCTCCCGGTTATTTATCCGGAAAAACAATCCGATTGGGAAAAACACCGCCATAATATACGCGCAGTAATGAAGACCGGTCAGCCCCCAGCGGAAAAACACGCCGGAAAACGGCAGTAACAGTATGGAAACAAAATAAACCGCGCTGTTCTTCAATCCCGCCTGCTTCGCGCAGTATAAAAATCCCAGAGGAACGCTCCCGATCATAACAATACTGCTCAAAATCCGGACCAGCCGGAAACTGTCAAAGAAATGAAAGAAAAACGTCATCGGCAGATTCATATTTATCAGCCGGATCTCCGTGGAATAATACCAGTTCTTATGCATGATTACATTGTCATGGGCGCACATCTTCGCTAAGATCATCTCGGAAGCCATATCCGAATCCAGATAATTTCTCGCAACCGCCATGTAAGCGATCAGTGCCGCAAAACATACAAATGCCCAAACCCATGCCGTAATCCTTGATTTTCTGCTCATTTTTAAACTCCTCCAAAAGTACCCGTTTTTATCATAATGCAAAATATAAATGAATTATAACTCTTCCTTCCTTTTTAGACAAGATAAAACAAGTTCCGACATTTTATTAATCAAAATTAATTCTGTACACCGGCTCCAAAATAAGTTAAAATAGGTAGAACTTACTTTTTAAAATTTGTTTTAGGAGGACGCTCAACGTGGCTGATTATTCTGATAAAACAGAGAAATTGCAACGCAATTTCCTATTCGACGAAATAAAAAAACGCAGGACTTTTGCAATCATTTCCCACCCGGACGCAGGTAAAACAACATTAACGGAAAAATTTCTTCTCTACGGCGGCGCGATCAATCTTGCCGGCTCCGTGAAGGGAAAGAAAACGGCGAGACATGCCGTATCGGACTGGATGGAAATTGAAAAACAAAGAGGTATCTCCGTCACATCTTCCGTATTGCAGTTTAATTACGACGGTTACTGCATTAACATTCTTGATACCCCGGGACATGAAGATTTCTCGGAGGACACTTACCGTACCTTAATGGCGGCCGATTCCGCAGTCATGGTAATCGACGCGAGCAAAGGCGTGGAGCGCCAGACCATCAAACTTTTCAAGGTCTGCGTTATGAGGAATATTCCTATTTTTACATTTATCAATAAAATGGACCGTGAGGCGAACGACCCTTTTGAACTTCTGGACGAAATCGAAAAAGTTCTCGGTATCGCCACCTGTCCGATCAACTGGCCGATTGGCTCCGGCAAGGAATTTAAAGGCGTCTACGACCGAAATGAAAAATATGTTTCCAAATTCACCGCAGCCATGAACGGTCAGAAAGAAGTGGAAACAAAAAATATTCCGGTGGACGACGCCGGTCTCAAACAGGAAATCGGCGATATGTTTTATGACAAACTGATGGAAGACATCGAACTTTTAGACGGCGCCAGCGCTGAATTTGATCAGGACGCCGTAAGCGGCGGTAAACTTTCCCCGGTATTTTTCGGTTCCGCGTTGACAAATTTCGGTGTGGAAACATTTTTGAAGCATTTCCTCAAAATGACCTACCCGCCTCTTCCGAGAAACTCAACGGAAGGTCTTATCGATCCTTTTAAAGAAGATTTTTCCGCCTTTGTGTTTAAGATACAGGCAAATATGAATAAAGCCCACCGTGACCGTATCGCTTTCATGCGTATCTGCTCCGGAAAATATGACGCAGGCATGGAAGTTTTCCATGTGCAGGACAACAAAAAGATCAAGCTGTCCCAGCCGCAGCAGATGATGGCGCAGGAACGCCACATTGTAGAAGAGGCATATGCGGGAGATATCATCGGCGTATTTGACCCGGGCATTTTTTCCATCGGCGATACCTTGTGCGTCTCCAACAAAAAATTTGCCTACGAAGGCATTCCGACATTTGCGCCGGAACATTTCGCGAGAGTACGCCAGATCGATACCATGAAAAGGAAACAGTTTGTGAAAGGTATCAGTCAGATCGCGCAGGAAGGCGCCATTCAGATTTTTCAGGAATTTAACACCGGTATGGAAGAAATCATTGTGGGCGTTGTAGGCACTTTGCAATTTGACGTATTGAAATTCCGTCTGGACAGTGAATACGGCGTGGAGATCCGTCTGGAACCGCTTCCTTACGAACATATTCGCTGGATCGCCAACAAGGAAGAAATCGACGTAAACAGGATCATCGGCACTTCCGATATGAAAAAGATCAAGGATTTAAAGGACAACCCGCTGCTGCTCTTTATCAACAGCTGGTCCGTTGGTATGGTCGAGGAACGAAATCCAAATCTGAAACTTACGGAATTTAACAGGGATTAATGCCGGTCCGGATATTATATGACAAAAATAGAGCATATAGATTTCTGTTTCTATATGCTCTAAGGTTGTCATTGTATCTGTTTCTTAAATTCCTCTACGGATATCACGTCTAATGCCTTTTCAAACCACTCGTCCAGTATCTTTTCGTCCATCTGGTCAAGGATTGCCTTTTGGCATTCTTCCGTAACGATTCCTTTCTTTTCCAAAACTTTAAGGATAGTCTCTTTTGATTTTTTAATACTTCCTTTTTCTATTCCTACTTCTATCCCTTTCTCTATTCCTACCTCTATCCCCTTTTCTATCCCTCTCTCCATTCCTTCCTCTATCCCCTCCGCGTATGTATTCCGTAAATGCGCCTTTTCATCATATTCCGTCAAAAAC
>JAMPBI010000042.1 GCA_023666775.1 Alistipes sp.
AATCTTGTGGAAAACCGTCCTACTATAATTCAACCAAGTCGGGCAAATCAAACAGCAACGATTCGCTGGATAAGACGGCGTTTTTACAGCTTCTGGTAGCGGAAATGAAATACCAGGATCCGCTGGAGCCTTCATCAAACACGGATTACGTTGCGCAGCTCGCTACATTTTCACAGGTTGAATCCATGCAGAATATGCAGCTTACTTATCAGCAGCAGCAGGGTTCGTTACTTACGGGCAGACCGGTCATTATGAGAACGGAGAACTCGAACGGCGAAACCGGATATATCTGCGGAAGAGTAGAGTATATGGTAACCGAGGATTCCAAAGTTTATTTATCCGTAAACGGTTCCCTGTATGACATTGACGATCTGGACACGGTTCTTGAGGAAGACTACTATCAGAACGTAGTGCTTAAAAAGGACGGGGAAGGTTCGGACAACGCGGACAATACGGACAATAAGAGCGAAGACACGGCAGAGAAAACAGAGTAACCGGGATCCGGTAGAACAGAGGTAGATTTTATGGACAGATTAAGCAATTATACTTCCATAGAACAGGTTGCAGGACAATATTTAAACCCGAAAGTTTCCACTGCGAAGAACACGGACAACGGCGTTTCTTTTGAGGAAATGCTCAACAAACAGCGTTCCATCACCGAAATGCTGGGCGGACAGAAGGCGGACGTTGGACGGCTGAAGTTTTCAAAACATGCAGGAAACAGACTTGCGGAGCGGAACATCAATCTTACGGTGGAGCAGATGGAGCGGTTGGAAAATGGAGTTTCAAAGGCCGGTTCAAAGGGAATCAAAGAATCCCTTGTGATCTTAGATAATTACGCGTTTATCGTAAACATCAATAACAATACGGTAATCACGGCGATGGATCCGGATCATGAGGAAGAAAATATTTATACAAACATAGATGGAGCCGTTATTATTTAGCTGGACCGTATGGAAGCAAAATGACCCCGAATGCCTGACGGGTCAGAGACGGAAATCATTCTATGACCGTAGAATGGAGGAAATGAATTATGATGAGATCATTGTATTCTGGTGTTTCCGGACTTCGTGTACACCAGACAAAGATGGACGTTATCGGTAACAACATCGCGAACGTCAACACGGTTGCTTACAAGTCGAGCAACGTAACTTTCAGCGAGGTATTTTATCAGACGACGCAGGCCGCTTCCGGTGCCAACGAAGCATCGAAAAAGGGCGGTACGAACGCGAAGCAGATCGGTCTTGGTTCCAACGTAGGCGCGATCAGCAGCACGATCACTTCCGAGGGCGCGAACCAGAGAACGGATAATGCGTTTGACTTAAAGATCAACGGCGAAGCGTTCTTTGTTGTGCAGAGCAACGGAAAACAGCTCTTTACGAGAGCGGGTAACTTTAAGCTGGACGACGCGGGATATCTTGTTACGCCTACCGGCGCGCTGGTAATGGGCTGGCAGATCGATCCGGATACGGGAGAAGTAAAGAAAGATACGGTTTCCGCGTTACAGCCAAAGAGCAGCGATTTTATGTATACCATGCCGGAGGCGACGACGGCGTACACGGTAACGGGTAATATCAATAAAAATGACTCGAATTTTGTCAACGGAGACGCGGTGCCGATGAGCGTTCATTTTTATGACAGCATCGGAAACGAATATACGGCAAACATCAATGTAAACCAGTCCGCGACCAATGTAAATGAATTTAACCTTACGCTGGGCGATATTTACTGCAACAATAAGAAAACCAACCTCGTTGCTGCCAACACGGATCTGGGAACGATCGCGTTTGACGCCAACACCGGTAAACCGACCGGCGGAACGGCGGATCCGGTAACGGGAGACATGATCTTCCAGTTTGAGATTGGCGGACTTTCGGCGGTAGCGGACGTAACGGCTTATAATACCGCTCAAACAGCGAATGATCCGAATTTCAAGCCTTTGACGCAGGAAGACTGGGATAAGATGTTCATTGCCTCAACGGCGATGACGTTCCCGGCGATCACCGTTGATTACAGCGGCATGACTTCTCTCGCGGACGAGACGAACCCGGGCGGTGATTTCGGTATCAAGGGTGTCGGCGGAGGTAAGCCGGTAGGTAAGATGACCGGTATTTCGGTAGCGCCGGACGGAACCATCAACGGTTCTTACAGCAACGGCGATACGAAGATCCTTGGTCAGATCGCGGTGGCAACATTTGTCAATCCGGCAGGTCTTTCCAAGGAGGGTGACAACTATTACGCCGCAACCCTGAACTCCGGTCTGTTTGACGGAATCGGCGTTACGATCAATGCCGCGGGCGGTTCCATCAACGCGGGCGTTCTGGAAATGTCCAATGTTGACCTGTCCCTGGAATTTACGGAAATGATCACGACGCAGAGAGGTTTCCAGGCAAACTCAAGGATCATCACGGTTTCCGATACGTTGATCGAGGAACTCGTTAATCTGAAGAGATAATCCGCAAGGATAGGAAATACGGCACTTTGAAAGGAGGCGGAACAAATTTTTTTGTTTGTTTCGTCTTCTTCTTGTTTTTATTCAAAAAATGTGTTACAATACCATATGGCTATGTGATGTATATAAAATACGGTATCCTTTAAGGGGGTAATGCTATGATAGAACTCACAAGATTGAACAACAGCCAGATTATGATTAACTGCGATCTGATTGAGACTGTGGAGGAGAATCCCGATACGGTGATCACACTGACGACGGGAAAGAAGTTTGTGGTAAAAGAAAGCAGACAGGATATCCGGGATTTGGTTATATCATATAAGCAGCAAATAATAAAATTTGAATAATACATAGGCGGTGAAAAGAAATGGATTTAGCAACTCTGATAGGCATTATCGCAGGGTTTGTACTGATTATTTTCGGTATCGTGCAGTCGGCAGGTACGGTTTCGGCGATCTGGGAGAGCTTTGTGGACATTCCTTCTTTCATTATTACCTTCGGAGGTACGTTTACGGCGATTTTGACTTCATACCCGATGAAGGTATATGTCAATAATTTAAAGACGGCGGCACAGGCGTTCAAGGTGCCGAAACTTGACGAGGGCGGTACGATCGCCAAGATCATAGAGCTGTCCAATGTGGCGCGTAAGGAAGGTCTTCTCGCGCTGGAGGAATTGGGAAGCAATCTGGAAGACGAATTTATGAAGAAAGGCATTCTTCTGATCGTGGACGGTACGGAACCGGATCTGGTACGAAGCATTCTGGAGACGGAGTTATCCTGCGTGGAGTCCCGGCATAAGTCGGTTATCGGTTTCTGGGAGAATATGGCGTCCATGGGACCTGCCTGGGGCATGATCGGTACGCTGATCGGTCTTGTAAACATGCTTAAGAACCTGGAGGACGCTTCCACCATCGGACCGAACATGGCGGTTGCCCTTCTTACAACGCTGTACGGCTCAATGATCGCGAACTGGGTCGCGACGCCGTTAGCGAATAAATTGAAATATAACACCGATACGGAAGTGCAGTTGAAGGAAGTAACGATTGAAGGTCTTCTCTCCATACAGGCAGGCGAAAATCCGCGTGTGATCGAGGAAAAATTAAAGTCCTTTATCGCGCCGAAGGATCGAGCGGCAGTAAGTAAGGAAGAAGAGGGCGGAGGTGAATAAGGTTGGCGAGAAAGAAACAGGAAGACGCGCCAAAAGGTTCACCGGCGTGGATGTCGACTTTTAGTGATCTGATGAACCTGCTCCTTTGTTTCTTCGTGCTTTTGTTCTCCATGTCCACGGTAGACGCGGAGAAATTCGCAGAGGTCATGGCGTCGATCCAGTCCAGCTTCAGCATTATGCCGAGCGGCGGTTCCGCCTTGGACGACGGCGTCCTGATATCCAGCGGCGTGAGCCAGTTGTCGGAACTGAGCCAGTTTTATACCAGTATGGGTATGAATACGAACGGCGATACGGATACCGACGACGAGACTTCCACCGCCTATGAGAAGGTAGAAGCCGAGATGTGGGAAGAATCACAGAGAATGGCGGAATATATCGAAGAACAGCTTGAAAAATACAACCTTACGGACGAGGTGGAACTATATAAAACGTCCTCCTATGTTATGCTGAACATGAACGGCGGTATTCTGTTTGACTCCGGTAAGGACGAACTGAAACCCGAATCGCTGGCGATTTTGGAACGTGTCAGCCTGATCCTTCAGGATTATGACGGATATGTGATCGAGGTGGTCGGTCATACGGACAATGTGCCGATCCATTCGGCGAAGTTCCCGGACAACACCATGCTGTCCATGTGCAGGGCGTATTCCGTATACCGGTACTTTGTGGATAACTGCGGTATCGATCCGGTGTATATGAAGAGTTCGGGGCGCGGCGAAAACGTTCCGATGGCGGATAACTCCACCGCGGAAGGAAGGGCGCAGAACCGGCGTGTTGAAATAAAGATTTATAATTCCTTTACAACAAATTAGGGAAGGTGAAGTTATGAAAAAGAATACATTATCCATAATTATTTTGACTATGACAGTGATCAACCTTGTGTTGAACGTTCTGATCATTTTTTCCGTTCTGCCGATGGCGAATAAGACGAACAGTCTGATCACCAAGATCGCGGAGGTTGTGAACCTCGAGGTTACTCCAATGCTCGCGGCGGAAGGTACGGTGCTGAAAGTGGAAGATATTGATTCCCGGACGATCATGACGCCGGACGGAACCAGCACAAAGCATACGATCTCCATTCCGGGAGCGGACGGCAAGAACCATTATGTTGTTACCAGCGTGATCGTATCTCTGGATATGACCAACGAGGATTATAAGAAACTTTCAGAAGGTTTTGACAATGCTACGGCATTGATCAGCAGCAAGGTGGATTCGGTTATTTCTTCCTACACCTACGAAACGGTACTTGCTTCGAAAGAGCAGATACAGGATCAGCTTTTGGAAGAGGTACGGAGCCTGTTCCAGTCGAACATGATCTATGACGTATCTTTGCAGGGCTTTACGGTACAATAACCTATTTTAGGAACGTTAAGGGAGGTGAGAACGGATGGCAGACGTAATGTCTCAGGAGGAGATTGACCGACTACTGAATCAGATTAGCAGTGGCGAATTTGATGTTGACGAAATGAAGAACCAGAATGAGAAACAGGTCAAAAACTATGATTTTGCCAGACCATCCAAGTTCTCCAAAGAACATTTAAGAACACTGGAAATTATTTTTGAACATTACAGCAGACTGCTGTCAACGGAGCTTCCGGCTTACCTGCGTAAGAATGTGCAGGTAGACGTAGTGAACTCGGAAGTCGTTATTTATTCGGAGTTTTCCAACGCGCTTTCCAATCCGGTGCTTCTCGGCGTCGTGAATTTTGAACCGCTGAAAGGCAACGTGATCATGGAGATCGCCTCCAATCTTGGCTATGCCATAGTAGACCGTCTCTTGGGCGGCGAGGGTGCGGCGCTCGATAAAAATCGCGAATTTACGGAAATAGAGCTTTCCATCATAGAAAGGATTTTTAATATATGTGTTAATCTGCTTCGTGAACCGTGGAAGAACGTTGTCAATATCAATCCGCGGCTGGAGCGGATTGAAACGAACTCACAGTTTGCGCAGATCATTTCACCGAGTGAGACGATCGCAATCATCACGATCTCCATTCAGATTGGTGAGGTCAGTGGTCTGATGAATGTCTGTCTTCCGTTTATCTGTATGGAAGAAGTAATGGATAAGCTGAATACCAAGTACTGGTTCTCCACCATGCAGGATAAGGACGACAATTCTTATGAGGAAGCGATCGAGTCGCTGATCTCGAGAGCGCAGGTTCCGGTGAAGGCAATTCTTGGCAGAAGCAAGATATCGGTCGGCGACTTTGTGAATTTACAGGTCGGCGATGTGATACGGATCGATCGTAAGGTTGAAGATGAACTGGATGTATATGTCGGCGACATACGGAAGTTTAAAGCGCTTCCCGGTTCATTTGAAGATAAATATGCAGTCAGAGTCACAGAGATTGTCAGAGAGGAGTGAGCAGGTTAAATGGACGGAATGTTATCTCAAGATGAAATTAATGCATTGTTAAACGGAATGGGTTCGGACGAACCGGACGGCGGAGCGGCAACAAGTACACAGGAAGCCTTGCTTTCGTCGGAAGAGGAAGATGCATTAGGAGAAGTTGCTAATATCAGTATGGGAACGGCAGCGACGACGTTAAGTTCTCTGCTGAACCAGAAAGTTAATATTACGACGCCGCAGGTTTCTTATCTGAATTGGGACGATCTGTCAGCGGATTATGAGAGACCGTGTGTTTTAATGCATATTTCATACAGAGAAGGTATTGACGGAAATAATGTTCTGGTACTTCGGGAAGATGATGTTAAGATCATCACGGATCTGATGATGGGAGGTTCGGGCGAGATATCGCCGGATCCGTTATCGGAACTGCATTTGAGCGCCATCGGCGAGGCGATGAACCAGATGATGGGTTCGGCAGCGACTTCCATGTCAACGCTGCTTGGACGTAAGATTGATATCACGCCGCCGACAGCCGATCTGGTGGACTTAAATTCCGAAGGTGATTATAATAAGCCGGAGTTTTTAAACCATACGTTTGTCAAGGTTGCCTTTAAAATGCAGATCGGCGATCTGATCGACAGTGAGCTGATGCAGCTTTACCCGGTTGAGTTCGCGCAGGAACTGCACCAGATGTTTATGGAGTACGATTCGTCCGCTTCGACGTCGTCCGCGCCACAGGCAGCGCCGGCACCGGCACCGGCTCCACAGCCTGCACAACCGGCACCGCAGCCAATGCCGCAGGCAGCGCCACAGCCTATGCCTCAGGCAATGCCGCCGATGGAGGGCTATCCGCAGCCGATGATGGGCGGTTATCCGCCGCAGCAGCCGTATCCGATGCCGATGATGGGATACCCGATGCAGCCGATGAACGTACAGCAGGCGTCGTTCCAGGCATTTAATCCGGATCTTGCGTCGATCACCCAGAAGGAAAATATCGGTCTGATCATGGACGTACCGCTGGAAGTAACGGTTGAACTGGGAAGAACGCATAAATCCATCGCCGATATCTTAGAGTTCGCACCGGGCACGATCGTGGAACTGAACAAGATCGCGGGCGAGCCGATCGACGTTCTGGTAAACGGAAAGTATGTTGCCAAGGGCGAAGTCGTCGTGATCGAGGAAAGCTTTGGCGTAAGAATTACCGAAGTCGTAAAATAATTTATTAAAAAATAAAAAAGTTATGTTAAAGTGGGAAAAAATAATGTATAATAAGATATATCCCATTTCTTAAATAACAAGGTATGATAGGAGAAATGAACTATGGCAAAAAATATTTTAGTATGTGATGACGCCGCATTTATGAGAATGATGATCAAGGACATCTTAACCAAGAACGGTTATAATGTGGCAGGTGAAGCTGAAAACGGTCTCAAGGCAGTTGAGAAGTATGCCGAGTTAAAGCCGGATCTTGTACTGATGGATATTACCATGCCGGAGATGGACGGAATACAGGCTTTAAAGAAGATCAAGGAAACCGACGCGTCCGCGGCGATCATTATGTGTTCCGCAATGGGTCAGCAGGCGATGGTTATCGAGTCGATCCAGTCGGGAGCGAAGGACTTTATCGTTAAGCCGTTCCAGGCGGACCGTGTTCTTGAGGCCGTAAAGAAAGTAGTCGGCTAAGATGATTTTATTATCGGCAGGTCATGGTATTGTGAGTTCTGTTTCACAACTGCTGACGGTAGTGCTTATATTTATCTTTGTTCTGGTCCTTACATATTGGACTACCCGTTTGGCGGGCAATTATAAGAAGCAGCAGATGGCGGGTAAGAATATACAAGTAATGGAAACGGTTGGCATATCTGCGTCCAAGTATTTACAGATTGTGAAGATCGGCGGTAAATACATTGTGATCGGGGTATCAAAGGACACCATTACTTATTTGTGTGAGATAAATGAAGACGAGTTGGATTTTTCCAACAACAATGGAGCAGGAGAGAGCTTTAAAAGTATTTTGGAAAAGCTTAAGAAAAACGGACAGGTGAATGGCAGTGAAGAAGAAAATTCTTAAATTATTTCTTATGTTGTGCGTTATCGCAGCCGTGTCCGGTATTTGTAAACAGCGGGTTTATGCTTCCGGAATTATGGACGCGGTAACCATGGAAGAACCTACCGAAGAAGGTGAAGACGGTGATACCGAGGATTCAAGGAATTTGATCAGTATCGGTATCGCGGCGGGCGACGGTTCGGATCTGGCAAGCGTTTTGCAGATGCTGCTGGTTTTAACCGTCATATCCCTTGCGCCGTCCATTCTGATCATGCTGACCTCGTTTACGAGGATCATTATTGTACTGCATTTTATCAGAACGGCAATGGGTACGCAGACGGTTCCGCCCAACCAGATCATGACGGGTCTGGCATTGTTTTTGACATTATTTATCATGGCGCCTACTTTTCAGGAGATCAACGAGGTGGCTTTGCAGCCTTTATCCAACAATGAGATCAGCGCCGAGGAAGCCTTTGAGAGGGGCGTGGTTCCTCTTAGGAATTTTATGCTCAATCAGACGCCTGACAAGGATTTAAGGACATTTGTAGGACTGGCGGGAATTGAAGACGAGATCGAGAGTTATGACGACATTCCTCTTACGGTGATCATTCCCAGCTTTATCATCAGTGAGCTTCGGATCGCGTTTACGATCGGCTTTGTGATCTATCTGCCGTTTATCGTGATCGATATGGTGGTTGCTTCCACGCTTATGTCCATGGGTATGATGATGCTGGCTCCGACTATTATTTCATTACCGTTTAAAGTGCTGTTGTTTGTCATGGTTGACGGTTGGAATTTAGTTATAGAAAATCTTGTTAGGACGTTCTATTAGGCGGCTGCCTGATAGGACGTTACTTACATTAATAGGGAATTTTGGAAACATATGGTTATGACGACAGAACAGAATTGAGGTGTTTATTATGTCGCAGGGAGAAATCCTGATGATTGCCAGAGATACGCTTTGGGTAATTATAAAATCGGCGCTGCCGCTTCTGCTGGTTTCGCTGGTTGTGGGTCTGGCGGTCAGTCTGTTCCAGACGCTGACGTCCATACAGGAGCAGACGCTGACTTTCGTTCCGAAGCTTTTGGCGATTTTTATCTCGCTTATGCTTTTGGGAAGCTGGATCGCCAATTCCATCGGTACTTATGTGGTTGAGTTATGGTCGAATTTTTCGGTATATATTAGGTGAGACATATGATATCTTATGAAACGTTTTTTTCAGAATGGGAATTATTTTTGCTGATTTTAATGAGAATTGCTTCATTTGTGTATGTCGCACCTTTTTTTAATACGGCAAATACGCCCCGGAGGGTGAAGATCGGCTTTTCCTTTTTTGTCGCAGTGATCTGTTTTGAACTGTATCCCGATATGACATACGAATATACCGGGGTTTTAGGATACGCGGGGCTTGTTCTGAAAGAAGCGGCGGTAGGGCTTATGCTGGGCGCGATCTGCAATATGACCATGCAGATTATTCATTTCGCGGGCAGGTTCATTGATATGGATATCGGACTTGCCATGGCGTCGGTCATGGATCCTACCAATAACACCCAGAACGGTATTGTGGGAAGTATTTACTATTATATCGTTCTGCTGCTTTTGATCGCGTCCGATATGCATAAATACCTGATCGCCGCGATCATGAGAACATATGAGTTTATTCCGGCGGGGCAGATGACGGTACATATGTCGCTGTTTAATACGGTTCTGAATTTTGCCGGTCAGTATCTGCTGATCGGGTTTCAGATCTCCCTGCCGATTTTTTCCTGTATGCTGTTGTTAAATTCGGTGCTTGCCATCATGGCGAGAGTCGCGCCCCATATGAATATGTTTGTCGTGGGTATGCAGCTCAAGGTACTGAGCGGTATCTGTATTCTGATATTCGCGGTATATATGATGCCGGCGGTAGGAAATTTTTTGTATGATCTGATGCAGAGAATGATGGTTCAGATCGTTGAAGGAATGATGTAAATGAGATTTAACCGTGACAGTTATGAACTAAGAGAACTGAATTTACAATTTTTCGCCAAAGACGGTCCCGGAGGAGAAAAGACGGAACCGGCTTCCCAGAGAAAGCTGGACGAGGCTAGAAAAGAAGGTCAGGTTGCCAAGAGTAAGGAACTGGTCACCGCGTTTTCCCTGATGACTTTATTTCTTCTGATCAAATATTACGCGGGTACGGTGGGAAAGGGCTTTATGGACTGTTTCCGTAAAAGCTACGCGCTGATCGACACGCTGATCGCGGACCGGAGGGTTGCCCCCAACAATAATCTTCTGATCGTGTCCGTCCGAGAGCGGATCGTCGATATCCTGCTGCTTTTGCTTCCGGTGCTTCTGGCGACGTTTATCGTTGCTTTTGTTGTGAATAAATTGCAGTTTAAGTGGAAAGTGACGTCAAAGCCCATGCAGCCGAAGCTGAGCAAATTAAATCCGCTGTCGGGATTTAAGCGGATCTTTTCCGTAAAGCAGGTGATCGAACTGCTGAAAAGTATCGCTATGCTGGCGGTGGTGGCGTATGTCGTGTATTCTACCGTTATGGAGAAGTATCATCTGCTGTTCACCCTTTACGATATTTCCGTTCTCGAGGCGGTGCAGCTTACGGGAGGACTGATCGTGGATCTCGGTATCAAGATCAGCTCGATCTTTATCGTGATCGGTTTTGTGGATCTTTTTTACCAGAAGTTTAAGTTTAAAGAAGACATGAAGATGACCAAGCAGGAGACAAAGGACGAGTATAAACAGACGGAGGGCGATCCGCAGATCAAAGGTCAGATCCGTAGGAGAATGCAGGAGGCTTCCAGACGGAGAATGATGCAGCAGCTCCCTCAGGCGGACGTGGTCATTACGAACCCGACCCATTTTGCCGTCGCGATCAAGTACGACGCCGAGGTTTCCAGAGCGCC
>JAMPBI010000043.1 GCA_023666775.1 Alistipes sp.
GACGCGGGACCGTCCCACGGCTCCATCATCGTCGCGTAATACTGGTAAAAATCTTTCTTGGTCTGGTTCATCGCCTTATCGTTGCTCCAAGGTTCCGGTATCATGATCATAACCGCCAGCGGAAGAGGCATTCCGTTCATAACGAAAAATTCCAGCGTGTTATCCAACATTGCCGAATCCGATCCTGCTCTGTTGATAACGGGAAGAAGTTTATGCATTTCCTCGCCTAAGAGCTTGGAATTGATCGTCTCCTCACGACCCAGCATTTTATCCGCGTTGCCGGTGATCGTGTTGATCTCGCCGTTATGTACGATAAAGCGGTTTGGGTGCGCTCTCTCCCAGCTTGGATTGGTATTCGTGGAAAATCTTGAATGAACCGTCGCGATCGCCGACTCATAATCCAGATTTTGCAGATCCTCAAAGAAGGAGCGGAGCTGCCCTACCAGAAACATTCCTTTATATACGATTGTGCGGCTCGATAAAGACACCACATAGGTATTATCGTTACTCTGCTCAAAAACCCTTCTCGCCACATAAAGCCGTCTGTCAAACGCCAGTCCGCGTTCCACGTCCGCCGGCCGTTTTACAAATCCCTGCATAATGCACGGCATACAGTCTACCGCTTTTTTCCCAAGCACCGAAGGGTTCGTCGGAACTTCCCTCCAGCCGAGAAATTTAAGATTTTCCTTCTCAACGATGATCTCAAACATCTTCTTAGCCTGATTACGCTTCAACTCGTCTTGCGGGAAGAAAAACATTCCCACACCGTAATCCCGCTCCTTACCGATATGGATCCCCAGTTTCTCCGCCTCTTTCGCAAAAAACTTATGGGAAATCTGAAGCATGATGCCGACGCCGTCGCCCGTCTTGCCTTCTGCGTCTTTACCCGCCCGGTGTTCCAGCGTCTCAACGATCTTGAGCGCGTTGGAAACCGTCTCGTGCGTCGGAATACCCTTAATATTTACGACACAGCCGATACCGCAGTTGTCATGCTCAAACCGGGGATCATATAAACCAACATTCCTGTATTCATTCATATTTTTATCTTCCTTTCCATGTAATTGAACCTGTCTGCTACTATACACCCCGTTTTTAAAAATGTAAATAGAAACTTTTTATAAATTATCTAATAATTCGACTTTTTGTTATTTTCAATAATTAATATCTGAAAATTAAACAAATTTTTCGTCTTATTTTTCTTTAAAAAATTCTTTTTCATTTCTCTTTTTTATGCCTTCTCCCGTTTTTACATAAAAAAATTAGGTGAAATCTCTCAATTTCACCCAATCAGACCGTTCCTTGTTTAATTATCTTAGTTTTTATGTCTCTTCCGGTGCTTTTGCCGGCACAAGAATATTTACTGCATTACCAATAATATTGATCTCCACATCTTTGTGATTTCCGCCGAACTCCCCGTCAAGCACCCACGGCATCTCTTCCTCGCTGTGAATAACGATATGGTTCGTCTTGACATGGAAATAATTCGGGTTTTTCGCGTCCTTATTCAAAATAGCCGTCAAAAGTTTGTTAAAATCCGAAATCGCCTCAAATTTGCGGATAAACGTACATTCAAACAATCCGTCGTCCAGTTTCACATTCCGCCCCGCGATATTCTTAAAACCGCCTACCGACATGGTATTCGTAACCATACCGTAAATAAAATCGCCTTCCACCGTCTCACCGTCACATTCCACCGTCAGACGGGACGGCTTGATAAACGGAATGCTCTTTAATCCCTCCAGCACATACGCCTGATGTCCCAGCACATTTTTATATTCCTGGGGCGTAGCGTAGGAAACTTCCGTAAACGCGCCGAACGCCGCCACATAATTATAGTATCTGCCGTTAAACATACCAATGTCGCAGCCCTTGGCTTCTCCCTCCACAATATCCTTCGCCGCCTGCACCATATTATTGGAAATCCCAAGGCTTCTCGCGAAATCATTCGTGGTTCCGCTGGGAATATATCCGATAAATGGTTTATCACCCTTATATTCCATCACTGCCGCCACCGTCTCGTTTAACGTCCCGTCGCCACCGCTGCATACGACAATATCGTAAACGCCGTCGTTTTCTTTAATTTTAGCGTAACCGTCCATCTGCGCCTTTGTCGGATATATCGTGACCTCATAATCCGCCGCGGAAAATATCTGGATTATCTCGGACAGGCTGTCGTTGATCTGCATTTTCCCCGAGTTCGGATTATAGACAAACAGCATTTTTTTCATTCCATACTACCTCCTTAGCGGTCCCATTTATCACATAACGCGTTGATCTGGTCGGTAAACTTCGCCAGATCCTTGTTCGCTCCGCCCTCATTGTGGGCGATGACCGCAAGAAGACGTTTTCCTGCCGCCACAAGCCGGTCGTAAATACTGTTGTTCCTCTTGGAAACCACTCTCCTGCTCTTCTTCTCCCTGTTCCCGCTCTCGATCATGCGCCCGTCAACAAGGCTGTAGGAAGAACCGGTATACGGCGCTTCTGCGTTAAATCCGTACTCTTTATTAAGGCAGTCCACAAAATCATCGCAGACGGAATCCTCACCGTGTACCACGAAAACCATTTTCGGCTTTGGCTCAAATTCGTTGATCCAGTGCAGCAGTCCGTTCTTATCCGCGTGACCGCTGGTTCCCTCCATTTTTCGTATCTCCGCGCGTATTTCCACTTCCTCGCCAAAAAGCCTCACGGACTTGGCGCCTTCTAAGATCGCGCGTCCCATCGTTCCGTTTGCCTGATACCCTACAAACAGCACCATGCTTTCCGCCCGCCAGAGATTATGCTTTAAGTGATGGCGTATCCGTCCCGCCTCGCACATTCCCGAAGCCGAAATGATCACCTTCGGTTCCGGAATAAAATTGATGTTTTTCGATTCGGCGCCGGAAACCGCAAGGACAAGCCCCGGGAAACTGATGGGATTGATCCCCTGTCTCACCAGATCCATCGCTTCTTCGTCAAAATATCCTTCCACATGCTTATTAAAAATACTGGTCGCTTCCACTGCCAGCGGACTATCCACATATACCTTGAAATCCGGCAGATCCGGTATCATATTATCCGCTTTGATCTTACGGATATAATAGAGAAGCTCCTGGGTTCTTCCCACGGCAAACGAAGGAATTACCAGATTGCCTCCCCTCTTTAACGTCATCTCGATCAGCCTCGCAAGTTCCTGCACCGAATCCGCCGTATCATTATGGCAGCGGTTTCCGTAAGTGGATTCCATCACCACAAAATCCGCCTCCGAAACATAGTGGGGATCTTTGATGATCGGTTTATTGTAGTTTCCGATATCGCCGGAGAATACAATCTTTCTGGCAATCCCGTCTTCCTCGAACCACACTTCGATACTCGCGGAACCCAGCAGATGTCCCGCGTCCTGAAACCTTACGGACAACCCTTCCTCAATCTCAATAATCTGTTCATAGTCGCACGGAACAAAATGCTTCATAACATTTTCTGCCGCCTCCAGATCATATAACGGAACAAATTCCTTACCGCCGGAACGCTTCGCCTTGCGGTTGCGCCATTCCGCCTCAAACATCTGGATATGCGCGCTGTCGCGGAGCATGATCTTACACAGATCCGCCGTCGCCCTCGTCGTATAAACTTTACCCCGGAACCCGTTTACATACAACAGCGGGATCAGACCCGAGTGATCGATATGCGCATGGGTCAGAAGCACATAATCCACATCGGAAGCATTGATAGGCAGTTCCTGATTTTCATAAACGTCATTTCCCTGTTCCATACCGCAGTCCACAAGAATATTCCTCCCGCAAACCCTCATATAATGACAGCTTCCCGTAACCTCATGATCCGCGCCTAAAAATGTAATCTGCATACAAAATCCCTCCTGTTATAATCCGTGGACAACGCGGAAACGCAGTTTCCCCGTCCACTTTAAATCCTTATAGATTTCCGAACCGAACGCCCCCGCCATTTCCACAACCCGGTCCGTTTCTTCTTCGTCCGGTATCTTCTTTCCAAAATATACCTCCATTATAGTATCTATTCTATCATTCCAGTCCCCGTTTGAAAAGCATACAAAATGCTCCTTTAAAAATTCCTTTAATTCGGAAACCGTCAGACTATCCGGTATCTTTACGCTCTTAAACAAAAGCAGTTTTTCAATATACCACCAGGCAAGAAGAACCCTTTCGCTGCCGTCCGTTCCTTCCCCGCCGTCAAACAGCGCGGCAGCTTTCTTCCTCTCTCCTCTTCCCGACAGCACATAACCTCCGCCAAGAAGTCCCGCCAGCGCAAGGATCACTGCCGCCAGTACGCCTATCAGCCCCGTGTCCGAAACATCTTCCTCCTCGTCCTGTTCCTCCTTGTCCGCTCCGCCAGGATTTTCGTCCTCTCCCGTATCCTCATCGTCATCTTCGCCTTCTTTAAGCAGCTCCTCGATACTGATCTGCGCTTCGACCGGTCCCCGGTCGAACATTTCGTTATAAAATCCCGGAGTAACCTCAATAGGAACCCAGCCGTATCCGGCGATATAAATCTCCGGCCACGCGTGCGCCTTACTATCAATAACCGTCACATCGGCGTAACCGTCTTCGCCTACATTCTGCATCATATCCGGCGTGATGACGAAGCCTTCCACATATCTTGCCGGAATACCTGCCTGCCGGAAGATCAGTGTCGCCGCCGACGCGAAATATACACAGTAGCCTTTTCTGCTCTCATTCAAAAAATATTCCACGCCGTCTATTCCTTCGGGAACCCTGCCCGGCGCCAGCGTATACTCAAAATTTTCGATAAACATTCGCCGGATCTCGTCCGCGAACGCCATCTCCGAACCGTAATCATACTCGACAGCCTGCGGCACATACCTGCCCACCACATTTTTCATCTCGTCGGGAACCTGCGTATACGCTTTACGCACAAACGCGGCATACTCCTCCTCCGCCTCAAGCGTCTGATAATACACCGTATCCTGCAGCGTAGGCATTTGGGCGGAAATCGCGTTCCACTGGGACAGAAACCTCTCCGGCGGAAATAACTCGCAAAAACGCCGCAGATCCGCCGCCATATAAACCGTATAAGTGGAAACGGACGCCCTGTTGCTTTCCGGCATTACGTCCGCATTCATTCTTCCGGCATTAAATTCCGCTCCATACGGCGCAAAGGGAATCGCCGAAAAGGTAAAATTCCGGACACGCACCTGATATTTCGTCACCATTTCCTCATACTGTTCCATATCCACACCGTAAAAATCAAGCTCTTTTTCCAGGTTCTTCAATATCGACGCCGTGAAATTCTGAGGCTGCTGTTCCGTCCCCAGCTCTTCAAAACTGCCGCCAAAATAATTCCGGAAATAGGTGTCGTTATATTCCCATACATTTCCCAGATACTCGTTATATTCCGCTGTACGCAGATAAATATTGCGCGAAAACGGCGGGATCTTAACTTCCAGAACCGTTTCCCCCGTAAAATAAACCTCGTTCTGGTCGCCGAACGTTCCGTTTCCGATTCCGCCCCGGCTTTTGGAATAATGGTGGGAAAGGATCTCCACGTTTTTCTCAATATATATCTTGGCGTTCTCCATAAAATTAACCCTCACATACTTCTGCTCCGGAAGAACCGCCTGCCCGAAAAGATAAACGAGCCATACGCCCGCGGCGGCAAATACCGCGTTATAAGCCGCGCCGTCCGCAACTCTTGTTCCTCTTTTCCCCGAAGCATGGATCACTACGGCAGCGATCCAGAATGTGACCACCAGAAGCAGAAATTCCAGCCTCGGAAAGATATCGAAAAAAATACCGAATATGGATAACGGCATGGAAACACAGAGACACCCCACAACGCTGGAACGTCCCAGAACAAAATACGCCGTCAGAAACGTGACCAGCACCGTAAGCATGGCAAGAGCCGCTTCCGGTCCCACGTCCAGCGCGAACCGTTCCGGCAGTATGATTATTTTCAGTCCCATGTGATAAGCGTCGTTGATGTCCTGAATGGCAATATTACACACCTGCACGGCACTGGTTAAAAAACCGTCAAAACAAAACAGCACATAGAGCATGCTTCCCAGCAGAAACAGGATAAGCAGTTTTTCACGGAACCAGTCGATCAGATAAAGACTGCATACCCCTAACGTCAGCGCAATCCAGAACAGGTAAAACAATCCTTTCATGCCGAAATGAAAACAACTCACAAAGGAAAATACCGTCCCCACGGCTCCCATAAAAGCGATCAGTATGTAAAGCACGCAAGGAACCGGTCTTCTTTTTCCGTTATTAATATATAATGATTGAAAACTCTTATTCATCTAAAATCCTTTCAAACGCGGTCATAACATCGGTATTGCACATTTCCACCAGCCGTATCCCCATACTTTCCACCGCGTCGTCATAGCACTTATCATCGGTCAGAAAACAGATCCTGCCATGGGCGTTCTCCCGAAACAGCGCTTCGTATTTATCATTCTTCTGATCAAAACAGCAGATCAGTTTCCTGCCCTCCGTATAGACCGGAGCTTCTTTCGGCGCCTCCAGCGCGCTCTTCATAAACTCCATCATAAACGCTTCCGCGTCTTTTGTCTCCGTTTCGTTGATCCAGACCCGAATCCCCTGCTCCACAAAATAAAGTCCCAGAGAGAACAGCACGTCGATACAGTCTCTCCCCTGTTTTATGTCAATATAAAAATCCACTCCGTCGGGAAGCTGCTTGGAATATTCCTTCACCATGACGCGGTTTAATTTCATGGAAATCTTCCAATGGATACGGGACAGCCTGTCGCCCTCCTGATAATCGCGGATATCAAAAATCTCCGACGGGTCGTCCCCGGGTTTCGTCTCGCTGTAACGCTCCCCTTCGCCGTCATACAGATTTTCATCATACTCCCATTCCGAAGTAACCGGATATACCTTTGGCACAACGATCACATTGACTTCCTTATTCCTCCCGAGACGTCGGTGAAACAGCCTCATGATATCAAAAAGCAGGACTTTATCCATCTTTGCCCTGTAAACGCCGTACCGGCTGCAATCAATGGGAATACTGACCTTCCCCTGACACTTTCCTTTCAGATATACATGCGTTATATATTTTTTCCCGTTGACCGTACCCTTTACCATCACCGCTCCGGTAGGGAAAAAAGCGGTTTTCCTCACGGAAAGAGAAATATCGCCGTCGCTTCCCCGGGTAACGATGATCTTATTCCGGGGGAAATCCACTTTGACAAAACGGGCGCTGACGCTTAACTGAAGTTCCAGAAAAAGCGGAAAGACCAGCGCCGTACCCAGCAGCACGACCGGCACATAACTCCGGTACAGGATACAGAGCAGCAAAACTTCCAGAAGGACCATCAGATACAGCAATTTGTTTCGTAACATATTTTTTCACCAGCCTATGCTATGATTTTACCTTTGGAGCCTTGACCGAAGAAAGCACTTCCCTCAATATGTCGTCTGCCGTTTTCTTTTCCAGCCTTGCGGACGGCGAAACCAGTACCCTGTGGGACGACACGTCGTAAAATATCGCCATGACGTCTTCCGGAAGGACATACTGCCTGCCCTCCATAAACGCTCTGGCTTTTGCCATGGCGCAGAGCGCGATACTTCCTCTCGGGCTGAGTCCCATTAAGAGCGCGTCGTTCTTTCTTGTCTGCTCGGAAAGATTTACGATATACCGGTAAATGGCGTCGTGGACAAACACCTCGTTTACCATATCCTTTAAATACAAAAACTGTTCCATGCTCACAACCGTATCGAGATTTTCCGGCGCGTTTTTCTCCGTTTTACCCTTGAGGATCGCGACCTCATTTTCCACGTCGGGATATCCCATGGAAAGACGGATCATAAAACGGTCAAGCTGGGACTCCGGCAGATTGTGGGTTCCTACGGAACCGTTAGGGTTCTGCGTCGCGATAACGGTAAACGGCTGGGGAAGGACCCTTGTTATCCCGTCCACCGTGACAATGCCCTCCTCCATGACTTCCAGAAGCGCCGACTGCGTCTTTGCGGACGTCCTGTTGATCTCGTCGGCAAGGAACAGATTGCACACCACGGCTCCCGGTTTATATTCCATACTGCCGTCCACTCCGTTGTACATACCGAAACCGACAATATCCGACGGAAGTACGTCCGGCGTAAACTGCACCCGCTTAAAATCCATTCCCAGAACCTTCGCGAAACTTAATGCCATCGTCGTTTTTCCCACACCCGGTATATCTTCCAGCAGGATATGTCCTCCGGCAAGCATTGCCGTCAGAACCTTATCGACGACTTCCTCCTTGCCGATCACCACCTTATTCACTTCTCTTTGAACCGCATTGATCATTTCCATGTAATTTTCCATTTTCCACACTCCGTTTTCCTGTTAGTAAAACTCCATGAAGCGCAGGATTTACACTGTCCGTTTTTCATGGAGTCTTTATTTTACTTTACAAGCTGTGCCAGTCTCTCTTTCACCTGTTCCATCATCTGGGTATATTTCGCAAGTTTTGCTTTTTCTTCTTCAATTTTTGCCGCAGGCGCCCTGCTTACAAACTTCTCGTTGCCAAGCATTCCGTTTACACGGGCAAGTTCGCCCTCCAGCCGTTTTTCCTCGCCGCGAAGACGCTGGATCTCCTTCTCCACGTCCACAAGCTCCGCAAACGGCATATAGATAACCGCCTTTGAAACCACAACGGATACGGCGTCCTGAGCGATGCCGCTCTTATCCGCCTGTACGCCGACTTCGCTTGCGTAAGCGAGCGTTCCGAAGAATACCTTTCCGTCCTCGAAAATATCTCTTATCGAAGGGTTCTCGGATACCACATAAACTTTTGCCTTCCTGCTCGGCGGCACGTTCATATCCCCGCGCACATTGCGGATCGCGCGGACAGCCTCCTTGATTGTCTCAATGCTCTTCTCCTCTTCCTCAAAGTCAAACTCTTCCTTAAATACAGGCCAGTCGGAGCGCATGATCGTCTCCTCCTCGTCCTGGATATTACAGAAGATTTCTTCCGTAATAAACGGCATATACGGGTGAAGAAGTTTCAGCGACCGGATCAGAACCGTCTTTAATGTCCATATCGCGGCTTTCTTCGTCGTATCCCCGTCATTGTAAAGTCTCGGCTTCACCATCTCGATATACCAGTCGCAGAACTCTTCCCAAATGAAATCGTTCAGTTTTGACACGGCGATACCCAGCTCATATTTTTCCATATTCTCGGTAACTTCCGCAACGATATGGTTCATTTTGGACAGGATCCACTTATCGGCGTCGGTAAGCTGCGCCGGATCGAAGTCCTTTACGTCCATATCGTTCATCATGATAAAACGGGAAGCGTTCCATACTTTGTTCGCGAAATTACGGCTTGCCTCCACTCTCTCCCAGTAGAAACGCATATCATTTCCCGGCGCGTTGCCCGTCACCAGCGTAAAGCGGAGAGCGTCCGCGCCGTATTTCTCAATAACCTCAAGCGGATCGATACCGTTTCCGAGAGACTTGCTCATCTTACGTCCCTGGGAATCGCGGATCAGTCCGTGGAATAAGACTTTACCGAACGGTTTCTTTCCCATCTGCTCGTAGCCTGAAAAAATCATGCGGATCACCCAGAAGAAAATAATATCGTATCCCGTTACCAGCACGTCGGTCGGATAGAAATACTCAAGTTCCTCCGTCTTTTCCGGCCAGCCCAGCGTTGAAAACGGCCACAGAGCCGATGAAAACCATGTATCCAGCGTGTCCTCGTCCTGTGTAAAATGCTTACAGCCGCATTTCGGACAGACCTCCGGCATTTTCTTGTCCACCACGACTTCGCCGCATTCGTCACAATAGTAGGCAGGTATTCTGTGACCCCACCAGAGCTGTCTGGAAATACACCAGTCTCTGATGTTATCCGTCCAGTTAAAATATGTCTTTTCCATTCTCTCCGGCATAAGACGGATATCGCCGTTCTTTACGCCTTCCACCGCCGGTTTGATCAGTTCGTCCATCTTGACGAACCACTGTTTTTTGATCATCGGCTCCACCGTTGTCTTACAGCGGTCATGCGTGCCGACATTGTGGGAATGGTCTTCCACTTTTACAAGAAGTCCCTGCTCTTCCAGATCCTTAACGATCGCCGCCCTTGCCTCATACCGGTCCATTCCCGCGTATTTGCCGCCGGCTTCGTTAATGGTCGCGTCGTCGTTTAAAATGTTGATCTCGGGAAGATCATGCCTCTGTCCCACCATAAAATCATTCGGGTCATGGGCGGGCGTGATCTTTACGACGCCCGTTCCAAATTCCATATCCACATAAGGATCGGCGATAACGGGAATTTCCCTGTCCGTAAGAGGCAGTTTTACCATCTTGCCCACGATATCCTTATACCGCTCGTCGTCCGGGTGTACCGCGACGGCGGAATCACCGAGGAGCGTTTCGGGACGCGTTGTGGCAATCTCCACGAACTTTCCTTCCTCTCCCGCGATCGGATAATTAATATGCCAGAAATGTCCCGCCTGCTCCTCATGCTCCACTTCCGCGTCGGAAATGGAGGTGCGGCATACAGGACACCAGTTGACAATACGGGAACCCTTGTAGATCAGTCCCTTTTTATGAAGTTTGCAAAATACCTCCAGCACCGCGTCGGAACAGCCCTCGTCCATGGTAAAACGTTCCCTGTCCCAGTCGCAGGAAGAACCCAGTTTCCGAAGCTGCTTTGTTATGGCTCCGCCGTATTCTTCCTTCCACTCCCATGTCCGCTTGAGAAATCCTTCCCTTCCCAATTCGTCCTTATCGATCCCTTCGTCCTTTAAGGCGTTGATCACCTTAACTTCCGTGGAAATGCTGGCATGATCCGTTCC
>JAMPBI010000044.1 GCA_023666775.1 Alistipes sp.
TATGATGGAGAGGCTGTTGATCGGTAATCCGGGAAAAATAATCCGGGGAGAATATCTGGAGGAATGGTAAATGCAAGAAGAAATCGAAATCGACCTTGGGCTGATACTGCGCGTTCTGCTGGGGAAAATATGGATCATTCTGCTCGCGGGCGTGGTCTGCGGTCTGTCAGCTTTCATCGTGTCCAATTACATATTGCCGGAAAAATTTGAATCCACGGCGCAATTATATATCATCAACCGCCAGAACGAGGGCGTAACGACTTACACGGATATCCAGACGTCAACGCAGCTCGTCAAGGATTACAAGGTGCTGGTGGTAAGCCGCCCGGTCGTCGAGCAGGTGATCAGCAATCTGGATCTTTCCCTAACGACGCAGGAACTGGTAAAAGCGGTAACGGTAGATATCGCGTCCGATTCCCGCGTGCTGTCGGTCAGCGTAAAAAGCAATGACCCGTATACCGCGAAGCAGATCGTGGATAATCTGGCGGACGTTTCGTCCGAACGGATCTGCGACGTCATGCAGATAGACGGAGTCAATATCATCGAGTATGGAAATATTCCGGATAAACAGTCCAGCCCGAACGTTTTAAAAATCACGCTCATCGGAGCCGCGTTTGGATTGTTTGCCGCGTGCGCGGTGATCATAGCGATCCATATCCTGGACGATTCCATTAAAACGGCAGACGATATCGAACATTTTCTGGGTATCAGCACGCTGGCGCTGATACCGCTTTCGGAAGCGGAATATGACGGTGTGGAAAGTACCGGTAAAAAGAAAAACAAAAAGAAGTTCATGAGAAGGTAGGGAGTGTCATGCAGGAAGTTACGATCAATGTTAAAAAGGCAGACAACCGGCTGGAGGAGAGTTATAAGAACCTGAGAACCAATATCCAGCTCTGCGGCAGCGATAACGCGATCATCTTGTTTACAAGCTGCAGCCCCAATGAGGGAAAAAGCAGTATTTCCTTTAATCTGGCGCGCTCGATGGCGGAGGTGGGAAAAAAGGTGCTGTTTGTGGACGCGGATCTGCGCAAATCGGTTCTTTTGGGAAGATACCGTGTGTCGGGCAACATAAAAGGATTGACGCACTACCTGTCCGGTCAGTGCAATCTCGACGAGATCATATACGCGACGCAGATCGACCGGCTTCACATGATCTTTTCGGGGGTCGTTCCGCCCAATCCTGCGGAACTCCTTGACGGGAAACTGTTTAAGGCGATCATCAGGGAATTTAGCAGGCATTATGATTATGTGATCATTGATACGCCGCCATTGGGAAACGTCATTGACGCGGCGATCATAGCGCAGGTTGCCAACGCCGCCGTATTGGTGCTGGGTGCGGGAAATATCAGCAGAAAGTTCGCCCAGATGACGTTGGAACAGTTAAAGAAAACAAACTGCAAAGTGCTGGGCGCCGTGCTGAATAAGGTGGATCTGCGCGAGAACGGCTACTATGGGAAGTATTACGGAAAATATTACGGCGAGTATTACGGAAATTATTCACAAAAGCAGGACGGCAGGAAATAGGGTGTGAAATATGAAAGAAAGCATGATAACGGCAATCGGCATAATGGCGGCAGGATTTCTGATCGTAATCACGTTCGTACTGGGCGCCGGAGCCGACCGCAGGGGACCGGAGATAACATTTCTTTATGATATTACATATAGCGAGGGACAGGATATCAGCGTTCTGCTGGAAGGCGTTCAGGCGCTGGACGACAGGGACGGCGACGTTACGGCAGATATCATGGTGGACAGCCTGATCGTATTGAGTGAAAACCGATTCGCGAAAGTTACTTATACCGCCAAAGACAGGAGCAATAATATCACGAAAGCAAGCCGGATCGTAGGATACGAAGGCAGCGGGAAAAGTATTTACAGCGCGTCGGCGTCGGAATTGATAAAGGAAAGCGAAGGGGTTGCGGAAGAGCCGCAGCAGCAGACGGAGGATCCGCTCTTGTCCGTAAATGGGCAGGAGGGAATGGGGGTTGATGGGGAGACAAGCGCCGGGGCGGAGGGGATAACGACTGCCGTGGGGGAAACAACTGCCGTAGGGGAAACGGCAACGAGTGCCGCCGGAGAGACAAGCGCCGGGGCGGGGACGACAACGAGTGCCGTGGAGGGGACAACTGCCACGGGGGAGACAAGCGCCGGAACGGGGACGACATCGACTGTCACGGAAACAACGACCGCCGAGGAGACAACCGCCGCCCGTTCATCGGAAAAGCCGGTTCTCACGCTTTCGACACGGGAAGCGACGATCAACGCGGGCGACCGCTTTAACATTGCGGCTTATGTTGGCAGCGTCACGGACAATAAAGATTCGAGGGAAGCGCTATACCGGAGGATCGGGATTGACGGAAGTTACGACACAAAAACGGCGGGAACTTACATATTTAAAGTGTACTGTATCGACAGCGACCGAAACATTTCCAATAAAGAGAGTTTTACGCTGCATGTTATGGAGCAGGAACAATAACCTGAAAAGAAGGAATCATCGACAAGCGCGTGTTCCTGCGTTCAGGGGGCATAGGGATCGGCGGAACAGTCAGAATGAAACAGGTCTGAATGGCGAAGCCTGCCCTGAAAGGGGGAGATATGTGGTATGTAATATGGACGATAACCGGAAGAGAGGAACAGTTAAAGCAGGAGATCACAAGACGGCTTCCAAAAGAGTTATATTCAAAATGCCGGATCCCCTGCCGTGTGGAAAGCCGAAAGAAAGACGGAAAGCGGATCGATGTTAAGAGGGTCTTGTTTCCGGGATATTTATTTATCGAGACCGACGATATTGAAGCGGTATATATGGAATTGCGAAATCTCTTCCGTTTTTCCAAACTGTTAAAAACGGGAGAATGTTATACGCCGGTGAGCCCCGACGAGGAGCGGCTGATCCGCAGACTGACCGGGGACACGGAAGTGGTAGAACTGTCCTACGGGATCATGGAAGGCAGCAGGGTTGTTATCCATACCGGACCGTTAAAAGGAATGGAAGGATATATCAAAAAAATTGACCGGCACAAAAGAAAAGCGTATCTGCAAATCGAAATGTTTAACCGGACGGTAGAGACTTGTGTGGGATTGGAAATCGTGGATAAAATTTAAGGAGAATGTTGTACATGGGATCACAGGAAGAATACGCAGCAGAACAGACATCTCAGGACAGAATAGGATATGAATTGGGGAAAAGGGTTCTTGACGTGGCGATCGCGGCGGCGGGAATCATTTTTTTAAGTCCGCTGTTTTTGGTCATATCGGTTATCATAATTTGTCAGGACGGCCATTTTCCGATCTATGTACAGGAAAGGGTCGGAAAGAACGGCAGAACATTCAAACTATACAAATTCCGAAGCATGACCGCGGAGGAGAAACCGTTGGAAGAACTGCTGACGGCGGAAGAACTGGAATGCTACCGCAGGGAGTATAAGCTGGAAAACGATCCCCGCGTCACGAAATTCGGGAAATTTATCCGCAAGATCAGCGTGGACGAGCTGCCCCAGCTTTTTAATATCGTCAAGGGCGATTTAAGTTTCATCGGTCCCAGACCGGTGACCTACGAGGAAACGTTATTTTACGGAAGGGACCGCGACGAGTTTTTAAGCGTAAAACCGGGCCTCACCGGATACTGGCAGGCTTACGCGAGAAATAACGCGGATTACGCCAGCGGAAGACGCCAGGCAATGGAGCTTTATTATGTGCGTAACCGAGGGGCGTGGCTGGATCTGAAGGTGTTTTTTAAGACGTTTGAGGCGGTCTGGAGGAAGACGGGGGTGTAGGAGGGAGTTTTTTTAGGAATATATGGCGCATTACTATCGCGTTACTTGATAAGTATTACTATGTAAATGTAGGGTATTTATAATTTTTTTGATTTTACAAGAGAGTTTTTACAGGCTGTGAAAGGAACTAAAATAATATATGATCTTAAAAGTAAAGCAATCGGATAAAAAAATAAATATCGAACAGCTTCTTGTTAAAATAGCAATCTTGTTTTCTTCTTGTGATATCGTCGGTGTATTTGAAGTTGCGGGATTCACAGTAAGAATTGCACAAATTATATTAATTATATTATGTTTAATACTAGGCTTTTTTATGTTAAGAAATTTAAATTTAAAATTTTCTTATGAAAAAATATGGTTAGTAGTATGGATTTTATTACAGACGGTTGCAATAAGAAATTCACCTAATAAAACAAATGCATATGCATATTTGTTATGGTTGATTTTAAATGCGATGACTATTGCTATTGTTGAAAGTTTTTTTCAAGACGAAAAATCTAAAAAAGATTTACTGAAGTTTTATATTTTTAGTTTCTATTTGATGGCGTTATTTGGGTTAATTCAGTTTATAGCAGGGGTATTTGGTATAAATATTTTAGTGCGACAATGGTGGTTTGAAAAATTGCCCCGGATAAATGGTTTTTCATACGAACCATCATATTACGCGACATATTTATTACCTGGTTGGATATTTGTTATGTATTTGTTGGAGAATGGGAGTGATTTATTTAGTAGAAAAATTCTGTTCAAATATACGTTCATAATGACAGGTGCATTATTATTGTGTTCTTCTCGAATGGGCTGGTTGTGTATGGGATTATGGGTACTAATGAGAGGAGCAATTTTTTTGATAAAGATTTTTGGAGGAAAATTAAAAAAAAGAAATTTTAAATTCCTATTTGTGGTGGTCGCGGTATGTCTGATAGGTGTTTTTATTTTTACTGCATTATTAGGAGATATGACTTTTTTATTGAATGGACTGGGTATAGGAGGAATGTCGGCACATTCCAAAAATGATCGAATAAGACAAATGATTATGACATTAAGTTTGTTTCCTATCAAACCGTTGCTGGGGTTTAGTTTAGGAGGCGTTGGACCTGCGCTGGCTATCAAACAAGGAATTGGTTTTCATAATGGAATAAATCAATGTGTATGGGTAGAATTGGTGGTGGCATCAGGAATTATAGGGACTTTTTGCTTTTGTAAATGGTTTGGATATATTTTGATATATCCATTAAGAAGAAAAAATAATATAAAAGAAATAATGGCATTATTTTGGACAGTTATATTTGAATGTATTATTTTAACGTTTAATCAGAATATATTAAGAATATATTTTTGGATTTTGTTAGCTGTATATAATGTAATCATAAAAATGAATAAAAATGATGAATGAAGTATATCGCTTGATATTCAGTAAGAGAAGGTATTATTAATGAAGATTTTACAAATTTCCAATTATTTATATCCACATATAGGGGGAATAGAACAGACTGCAAGGGATATTGCAAATGTTTTTAATAAACAGAGCATAGAGCAGAAAATACTTTGTTTTAATGAAGATGTAAATGATAGAGATTTTAATTGTAAACGAAGTCAGACAGTAAAGGATGTAATTGATGGTGTAGAGGTTATAAGATGTGGTTGTATATGTAAAATAGCCTCACAATCTATTTCATATACATTCGGAAGAGAATTAAAGCGGTTGATGAATGAATTTAAACCGGATATTGTTATTTTCCATTATCCTAATCCATTTCAGGCAATGTATTTAATAAAGTATTTTCATAAAGATTTTAAGCTTATCTTGTATTGGCATTTAGATATAACTAAGCAAAAGATACTGCGTAATTTTTTTTATGCACAAAATAATACTTTATTAAGGCGCGCAGACAAAATTGTTGCGACAAGCCCTAATTATATAGATGGAAGTCAATTTTTATCAAAATATGGTGAGAAATGCATAGTAATTTCACCTACGATAAATCGTAATCGATTGAAAGGTACCAGAAAATCCGAAGAGCTGTTTCAAAAAATTAAAAAAAGTAATGACAATAAAACGATTTGTTTTGCTCTAGGCAGACATGTTAAATATAAGGGTTTGATTTATCTGATAGAAGCCTCGAAGTACCTTGATGAAAATTTTAAGATTTTTATTGGTGGAATAGGTCCTTTAACAGAAATGTTAAAAAGGAAAGCTGCAAAAGATAAAAAAATAGAATTTTTAGGAAAGTTAAGCAATGATGAATTAGTGGCATATTATATGGCGTGTGATATTTTAGTTTTTCCTTCAATTACTAAGAATGAGGCATTTGGAATTTCTCTTGCAGAGGGGCTGTATTTCGGAAAGCCTGCGGTGACGTTTACAATACAGGGAAGTGGGGTGAATTATGTGAATCTTGATAATGTAACCGGAATTGAATGTCCGAATCGGAACAGCGTGGCATATGCAAACGCAATTAAGAGATTATCCGAGGATAAACAATTGTATGAAAGATACAGTAATGAGGCTAAATATAGGGTGGAACAAAATTTTACAGAAGAAATATTTGAAAAAAAAATATTGGATTTGATAACATTTTAAATGAGGAAAAGATTTATGGGTAGATATGTAATCGACGGTTTGTTTCTAATGCAGCAGATTACCGGAATACAACGTTACGCATATGAAATTGTTATGGAATTGGACAAGCTTGTGAAACAGGGGGAGATACAGATATTAATTCCTAAATCGGCAGAGGGAATTCCGAAGTATAAAAATATAGAAATTGTAAAATTTGGAAAACACAAAGGAATAGCATGGGAACAAATAGATTTGAAAAAATATTTGAAAAGAAAAAATGCGCAAGGAATATTTTTATGTAATAGTTTTCCATTAGACTATCCATACGGAATTATTGTCATTCATGATGTCGGATATAAGGTAAATCCTAAATTTTATAGATCATTACGCGATAAAGTTTCAATGTTTTGGCATCGATTGAATTATTATTTGGCATTTCACTCAGATATGAAGATAGTTACAGTCTCAGAATTCTCAAAATCTGAAATTATTAAATATTATGATATCGAATCAAAAAGAATTACTGTAATTAACAATTCATGGCAGCATATGGAGAAAGTTGGCATTTCTGAGACGATATTTAAAAAATTTAGAATGCTTACAAAGAAAAATTATTATTTCTCAATGTCAACATTGGCTGCAAATAAAAATCTTAAGTGGATTTTATATGCGGCGAAAAATAATCCGAGAGAAACGTTTGTAATTGCTGGCGGGGGGAGATTAAAAGGTGCTGCTGAGGCAATGGGATTTGTACATCTTCAGAATGTACATTTTCTTGGATATGTTAGTGACGAGGACGCGAAGATGCTTATGGCAAATTGTAAAGCATTTCTATTTCCTTCATTTTATGAGGGATTTGGAATTCCTCCGCTTGAAGCGATTGCTTGTGGTTGCAAGAGAGTAATTGTTTCTGATACACCATGCATGCATGAGGTTTATGGAGAATATGCAGAATATGTTAATCCGTTTGATTATATGTTTTGTATTTCTGATGACAACACGTCAAACAACGTTAGTAATATTTTAAATAATTATTCATGGGAAAAATCGGCAAAGGGGCTGTATTCTATTATGACAGAAAAAAATTATAAATTGACATAAATATAATAACATAAAAACTTTTTGAATATAGTAAGATATTTAAGATTTTTGATCGGAGCTTAAAATAATGAAATATGTATATGTATTGACTTCAACTGAAAAAGATTACTATTATGAACAATGTTTGATATCGGTAACATCGTTGCTTCATTATAATAATGCAGCAGATGTAATTGTTGTAACAGATAATAAGACAAATGATACATTGAAAGGCTTTAGATCAGAGTTAAAAAAAATCACAAATGAGATAAAAATTAAAAAATTTGAGGATAGTATTTCAATGAAAGTACGCTCACGTCTTTTAAAAACATCATTGAGAAATTTAATTGATGGAGAATTTTTATATATTGATATTGATACCGTAATATCAGATAGAATAGATACTGTTTATAGTAAAAAAAGTATTGCCATGGTACTGGATCAGCATTGTTTATTAAATAATCATATAAACAATAATTATTTAACGAGTAATGCCAAAACTATGAAGTATTCTGCCGGATTCGAGGACAAACATTTTAATAGTGGTGTTATGCTGGTAAAAGACGATAAAATTTCAAGAGAGTTTTTTAAATTGTGGCATTTGCTATATCAAGAGACATTGGAAAAAGGATTTGATATTGACCAGTTATCTCTTAATGAAGCAAATTGCAGAATGAATGGTGTGATTGATGAATTATCAGGAGAATGGAATGTTCAAGTTAATTGCGGCTTAAGATATTTTGCCGATTCGAAAATTATTCATTATCTGGGATTTCAGCCTTTAAATAAGCAAAATATTTATTTTAATACATTGCCATTTGTGCTGTGTGATGAAAAACTTCTTAAAAAGTTAAAAAGTAGTGGTAGTATTACATCACAGATCCAAGAAGTTATAGAGAACCCCAGAATTGCCTTTAAATCTGTGACAATTATTCCAGACGATTGTATAACGTATTATTTGATATTTTCTAATCATATGCGTGTTTTAAAATTTATATATGTGAAGTTTAAATTTATTTTTAATTTTTTCGAAAAGATTTACGGTAAGTTAATTAAATTAATTTTTAAAAGAGCCTGAAAAGATATTATTCTTCATAGATAATTATTAAATTCAATCTTATCGGAGGATACAGAAGAATTCTCTCCTATCAAATGAACAAAAAGAAAAATTAATTGCAATTTTGAGAAATTTTATAAATATTATGTTTGTCTAAGCTGGAATTTTACAATGTAATTCAATATAACGAGAATAAAATTGCAGTAGAGAGAAACGTGAAGTTTGTCATAGTTTTTTATTTGTAAAATGTAATGGCATATTTAATGTTATAGAAAAATTTTATGGAGTACTTTTTAAATTAATCTTTAGAAGAGCATAAGTGGGACTGTTATGGCTAATATAAAAAGCAATCTTTTCTTAAACTATGTTTATCAAATTTTAAATATAATCATACCGTTTGTATTAACCCCATATTTAACCCGAACGATAGGAAGCAGTGGATTAGGAAGCTATTCATATTACTATGCCTGTGCAAATTATTTTACTCTGTTTTCTATGCTGGGTATTACGTTGTATGGAAACAGAAGTATTGCAAAGGTGGAATTTGATAGAGAAAAAAGGACACAGACATTTTGGGAAATATATTTTGTACAGATAATTTCATCGTTAATTGTGTGTGTGTGTTATTGCATTTATGTGATATTTTTTGCTCAAAATAAGATTTTATCATGGATTTTTTTATTATATGTAATAGCGTATCTTTTTGATATAAATTGGTTTTATTTTGGAATTGAAAATTTTAAGACAACAATTTCAAGAAATTTAATGATAAAGATAATGACTATTATTTTTGTGTTCTTATTTGTGAAGAAAGAACAAGATATAAATATATACGCGTTCGGTTTTTCGTTTGGAACCTTGATTTCGAATATAGTATTATTTATCGGACTATCTAAATTTATCAATTTGCCAATAGTAAAAAAATTGAAATTATGCCGACATTTTAAATCTATTTTGATTTTTTTTATACCGGTAATTACGGTAAGCGTATATAGAATAATGGATAAAATTATGTTAGGTGCAATTTCCGGAATGAATGAAGTGGGATTTTATGAGAGTTGTGAACGTGTTGTAAATTTTCCAATGGCATTTACCAGTGCGTTAGGAACAGTGATGTTACCAAGAATTAGTAATCTGGTCAGTACAAATAATGAGGAAAAAATTGAAGGATATCTGAATACTTCATTAAAAATAGCTCTGTTTGTAACAAGCGCAATGTGTTTTGGCATAATGGCAGTCGCGGATATCTTTGTCCCAATATTTTATGGAGATGGATTTGATAAATGTTCCTTGTTGTTGACGATTTTAATGATAAGTTGTCTATTTTTAGCATTTGCACAAAATTTAAAAACACATTATCTTATTCCTCATGATATGGAAAAAATTTATATAATTTCAGCCGTTTTTGGGGCAATAACAAATTTTGTATTAAATGCGATGTTGATTCCGTATTTGGCTTCAGTCGGCGCGGCGATTGGTACAGTTATGGCAGAAATGGCAGTTTGGATATATCAGTGCTGGACATTGAGAAAAAAGCTGCCAATAATGAAATATTTTTGCGATGTTTTACCTTACATAATTTCAGGCGGAATAATGTTCTGGGTGGTTAGGAATACTGCTGATCTATGGAATACATCAGCAGTAGTTTTTTTAGTTATAAAAGTTGTAGAGGGAATAATAATTTATTTAGGCTGTGCGACATTATTTGAAATAATAAAAAGAAAAGTTTATAAACAATAAAATGGGAGAAGTGGAGAGATGAAAACACAGGTAAAAAAGGAACATTATAATTTTGATAAGTATGTGGACGAGGCACGTTGGATGTCATATTATTATCAGGTTAAAGAAGCATTGGCGTCCGGAAGTAAAAGTTTTCTTATAATCGGAAAAGGAGATGGGATTGTTCCTGCAATAATACAGGAGCTCGTGGGCTTAAACGGAGTGGTTGATACATTTGATTATGATGAGCAATTACAACCTACCTACATAGGTGATATACGGGAATTAAGTAATGTTGTAACAAAGAAATATGATTGTATTTTGTGTTGTCAGGTATTGGAACATTTAGAATATAAATATTTTGAATCCATTATTAAGGAAATAGATAATATATGCAATTCAAGAGTGATTTTATCATTACC
>JAMPBI010000045.1 GCA_023666775.1 Alistipes sp.
AATTCCGTTCTTCTGCCGTTTGTGCTGGAAGCCTATGGCGAGACTGCCGAAAAGCCTCTTCACAGGCTGGCGGTTGCCGTCGGCATTTCCGATAAGGAGGAGACGGACCATGAAGGCGCGGTAAAATTTATCGAAGCCATAAAGGAAATGAAAAAGGATCTGAATATTGGGGATACCATCGCCGGTATTCGCGAGGAAGACATTCCGGAACTGGCAAAATACGCCGAAAGAGAGGGAAATCCTCTGTATCCCGTTCCGAAACTGATGGACGCGAAGGAACTGGAACAATTCTATTATATGGTTATGGAGAAATAACATGAACGAGGCAGAAATTAAAGCGATCATCAAAAAACAAAAGGATTTTTTCAGGACGGGTGCGACTTTGTCCGTATCATACCGTATCGAGGCGTTGAAAAAATTAAAAAAACTCATTCAGGAAAATGAAGAGCAGATCTGCGCGGCGTTAAAAAGCGATCTTGGAAAAAGCGCTTCCGAGGGTTATATGTGCGAGGTCGGTATGACGCTTTCCGAGATTTCTTTTATGCTGGCGCACGTTAAGAAATTCGCGAAGGAAAAAAATGTGGCAACGCCGCTGGCGCAGTTTGCCTCACGAAGCTATGTCAAGCCGGTGCCTTACGGACAGGTGCTGATCATGAGCCCGTGGAATTATCCGTTCCTTTTGACAATGGAACCTTTGGTAAACGCCATCGCGGCAGGAAATACATGCGTGTTAAAACCAAGCGCGTATTCGCAGAAAACTACCGAGATCATGACGAAACTGGTCGCACGGTGTTTCGATGAAAAATACGTTGCCGTGATCACCGGGGGACGCGCCGAAAATACCTGTCTGCTCACCTGTGAATTTGATTATATTTTCTTTACGGGAAGCCAGGCGGTGGGAAAGGAAGTCCTGCGCCGCGCCGCGGAACACCTGACGCCTTCCACGCTGGAACTGGGCGGGAAAAGCCCGTGTATCGTGGACGAAACCGCGAACGTAAAGCTGGCGGCAAGACGGATCGTTTTCGGTAAATACCTGAACTGCGGTCAGACCTGCGTTGCGCCGGACTACCTGTATTGCCATGAAAGTGTGAAAGAAGAACTGCTGGAACACATTAAAAATGAAATAAAAAGGCAGTTTGGCGAAAAGCCTCTCGCCAATGAAAATTATGGCAGGATCGTCAACGAAAAACATTTTACGAGAATTATGGGATTGATCGATCCGAAGAAAGTGATCGCGGGCGGATCCTGCGATAAGGACGCGCTTAGGATCGAGCCTACCGTCCTTGACGGCGTCACATGGGAAGACGCGGTCATGCAGGAGGAAATATTCGGTCCGCTGCTTCCGGTACTGACGTTTACGTCGCTTGACGAGGTATTGGACATTGTGGGAAGCAAACCGCACCCTCTTGCGGGATATCTCTTCTCGGAAAATAAGAAAGCGGTACGGCGTTTTACCTCAACGGTACAATACGGCGGCGGCTGTATCAACGACGTGGTCATTCATCTTGCGACCTCCAATATGGGATTTGGCGGCGTGGGAGCTTCTGGCATGGGTTCCTACCACGGCAAATATGGATTTGATACGTTTTCCCATAAGAAGAGCATTGTGGACAAAAAGACATGGCTCGATCTGCCAATGCGCTATCAGCCGTACAATGATCTGTATGATAAAATGATCCGTATGTTTTTGAAATAGGACGGTATTCATCTGTTTTCTGCCGGATTGACATGCACCATGATATGCTTTACTTTTGGGAAACGGTCTTCAATGCAGTCATGGACATGTTCGGCGATCGCATGCGTCTCGTTCAGGGTCCGATTGCCGTCCGCGCGGATTTCCAGATCCACATAGATTTTATTGCCAAAAACCCTGGTCCTAAGAAGGTCGATCCCCATCACGCCTTTCTGGGACAGGGTACAGTTTCTTATCTCATTTTCGGTCGTTTCGTCGCATGCCTTATCCACCATTTTATCAACGGCGTCCTTAAAAATATCGTATGCCGCCTTAATGATGAACAGGCAGATCACCAGACTGGCGGCGGAGTCCATGACCGGATATCCCATTCTCGCGCCCGCGATACCGATCAACGCGCCTACGGAAGACAGGGCGTCGGAACGGTGGTGCCACGCGTCCGCCATCAACGCGCCCGAGTCGATTTTTTTCGCGTTTACTCTCGTATACCAGAACATGGCTTCTTTTACGGCAATGGAAACCAGCGCCGCGATAAGGGCGAGAAAACCCGGCGTCGTGAGCGTGCCGTAATTTCCCGAAAAAATTGTTCCGGCGGCGGAATAACCGATACCGATACCCGTTATGCATAGGATCGTGGCGAGAATGATCGCGGACACACATTCCATACGCTCGTGGCCGTAAGGGTGTTCTTTGTCGGAAGCCTTTCCCGCGATCCGGATCCCGATGATCACGATAAAGGTGCTGAAAACGTCCGACGCCGAGTGGACCGCGTCGCTTAACATAGCGCCGGAATGGGCGAAAATTCCCGCGAATAACTTAAATACCGATAAAAGAACGTTTGCGGCAATGCTCACAAACGACACTTTCATCGCCGTTTTTTCAAATTGGCTTTCCATAACAGTTACCTCCTAAAAAATGGTGTGATAGCTCTATGGCACTTGCTTCGCTGTGGGAGTTACGGAAGAATAAAAAAACACCCACGTTCCCAGTAATCGATACTACTGTCCCGCAGATGTGAAATCCACTGTCGTTACACGACCCGGCTACTCAGGGCTGCCCCCGGCCTGCTCAGTTTGTACTGTAGATATAATTGCAGTGCAAAGAGTTTAGAGATACTATATCATAATTATATGCGGGTTGCAAGGAGAATGTTTGCAAAGATAGCAAAAAAATGGTATGCTTACTTTATATTGATTTAAGAGGTAATGCGAATGGATAAGCAGGTTGTTTTTCATGTTCTGGAAATAGAAGAGACAAAGGACGAGGCAGCGATCGCGCAGGCGTACCGGAATAAGCTGCGCGTGACCAATCCTGAGGACGATCCCGAAGGGTTTAAAAAGCTGCGTGAAGCGTATGAGGAGGCGCTGCGTCTGGCAAGGAGCGGCGGTGAGCAAAAGGAAGACGACGCGCCGAAAACCGAGGCGGACCGGTGGATCCGGAAAGTAAAAGAATTATACGAGGATCTGTTGAAACGGCGTGAACTCCGGTGTTGGCAGGAACTTCTGGAAGACCCGGTATGCGACGGTCTTGATACGGTTCTCGAAGCGCGCGAAAAGCTCCTTGTTTTTCTTATGGGCAGCACGAACATTCCTCAGGAAGTCTGGAAGGCAATCGAGGATAAGTTTGAGTATATACGGGATATTGACGCTCTGGCGGAGCGTTTTCCGAGAAATTTCCTGAATTATGTAAAGTATTGCGTGGAGCAGGGAACATTTCTGGACTATGCCCTTTTTTGCGAGAGAGAAGGTGTTTTGGAGACGGGAAACGGCGACGAATATATTCACGCGCTTCTTGACGCGAAGAATTTCATTGAGCAGGAAGAGTATGAAAAAGCGGAGGAAAAGTTAGAAACGCTGGAGGCATACGGATATTTTCATCCTTATGAGGAAGTGGAGAAAATGCGGCTTCTGGTCCATAAGAAGAGAACCGATGAGGCGCTTTCCATGGCGGAACGGTTAAGAAGCGCCTATCCCGACAACGATTACATTTTGTTTCATTACGCCAACGTGCTTTCGGCGTGCGGCAGGAAGAGGGAGGCATATGAATTATGGCTGGTCTGCGTGGAAAAACATCCGGATCACTATACGGCGAAGCGCAATATTGCCCGGTATCTCATGGAAACCGGCGATTACTATCATGTCAGGGAGTATGTTCTGGATCTTCTTGATATTGTAAATTCCAATGAAGAGCTGGAAGATATGCTCCATAAGGCAAATCAGGAAATGATTGGCGTGTATGAGGAGGAGATGAGGACTGGAGCCGTGGACGAGCGCTTCCCGAAGGAAGAACTGATCTTCAAATTGGGCTGGTGTCTGTTCCAGGAAAAAAGAGTGCAGGAAGCGGTGGATTTATTTGACGGTTATACGCCGGACGATGAGTGGGAGTACGATTACTGCTATTTGTACGGACGGCTTCTCAACCAGCTTGACCGGCATGAGGAAAGCCTTCCTATCCTGAAACGGTGCGTGGATATCGTGGAACATCTGGAAGATGACGGTTCGGAGGAAATACGGAAACGTTTTTCCAGAAAATATATCGTCAAGAACCTGATCGGAGTCAGTTATCATAAGCTGGGCGACGAGGAGAAGGCGGAGGAGGTATACCGTGAAAATCTCGCGGAGATCACCGGTTCCAAGGAAAAGGTGGAAACGCTTTACAATTTTTCCCGTATCCTGCTGGAGGCGAAATCCTATGAGAAATCGGTGGACGTCTGCGACAGCCTTCTCAAACTCAATAACCAGTTTTATCCGGCGTACCTTGTCCGCCAGGAAGCGTATTTTAACCTGAGGCGCGCGCAGGAGGTCATCAACGATTATCATAACGCCGTGAATATTTTCGCGGGATATAACCAGCCGTATCTGTACGCGATGATCGTTTTTACCATCTACAACCAGTATCAGGACGCGAAAAACGTTATCGACAAGGCAAAAGAAAATAACGTGGAGTTCACGGATAAAATGAAGCTGTACGAGGTAAAGGTCCTGCGTAATCTCGCAAAGAGCAACGAGGACCGTTCCGAGCCGATCCGGATCGTGAAGCAGTTGAAAGCGCAGCTGGAAGATAAGGGACATCTGGAGGAACGGAACTGTGATATCGAGGACAAGTCAGAGGTTGAATTTGAGCTTGCCCTGCTGTTCTGGGACAACGACGGTTTTGACGCGGCGTTAAAACATCTGAGAGAGGCGATCACCCAGAACCCGAAACGGCTTCAGTACCGCTATGTGCGTGGCAACGTCTATCTCAGCAAGGCGAAAAAGTACGGTAAGGATATCGACGATTATAAGCGCGCCTTAGAGGAATACGAGGCGGCGGGACCCGCGTATAAGGACGACTCTTATATGCTGTACGCCAAGGCGGAATGTCTTGAAAAACTCGGCAGGAAGAGCGAGGCGGTGGGATTATATGAGGCGATCATCAAAAAGGACGGCGCGTTCCGCGACGTCTGCGAAAAAGCGGCGGATTATTATGACGATCTGTATTACCAAAACCATGACAAAAAGAATTTCGATAAATGCATTGAATATATGAATATTCAGATTGAGGCGGTGCCAAAATGTTATTATTATGTACACCGCGGGTTAAAGTACATGTACAACATGGATCTGGATCTGGCGATCCGCGATTTTGACCTGGCGCTGGAAGACATTCCCGACGACTGGGCGTCATGGAACAATAAGGGCTGCTGTTATAAATACCGCCATGAGTTTGACAAAGCGATCGAGTGTCTGAAAAAGGCGGTCGAATGTATGAAGGAAGATCAAAAAGTTCCCCTTCCGTACTTTAATCTGGGGGATTGCTATGAGCGCACGGGCAGGTATGAGGAAGCCATCAACTGCTACAAGGAAGCGCTGAAAATCGATCCGAAACGTGTTTCGCTCCGGGAGGAGATCGCCAAGGATTATATGTTTATGGGCGATTATAAGAAAGCGGAGGAATTTTTTGCCCTGACGACGGACAGCAAGGATTATTATTCCAATATGGGCGAGCTTCGTTTAAGGCAGTTAAACAAGAAAGACTGTCTGAATTTCTATGTAAAAGGGATCAAGGACGCGATGGGAAGCAGCGCGGAGGCGAGGCGTCTGGAGAGAAAGAGACGTATGGAACTTGTGGAAGTGCATATGGACTGGCTGTTTGAATATAAAAAAGCGATCCACCAGCTCAATCTGATCTTACTGAAACCGCCCGCGGACGAGAAAGAACATTTCGATATCCAGCGCAGGTACGCGGAATGTTTCTATATGCTTGGCAATATGGCGAAGGCGAAGAAGCACGCGCAGCTTGCTCTGGAACATTTTGAGAAATCCGGTCAGGGAAGTCTGGAGGATTATATGGATTTTCCGTCTTACCGTCCGGTGCGCATGGGAAAAATAGCGTGGCTGTGGCTCTGTCTCGGCGACGAGGAGCGCGCCGTGGAAACATTCGAAAAAATGGAACGGATGCAGCGCTGCCGGGATTGTAAGTACGGAAAATGTTATGAGAGCAGTCTTCATCTCGCGCAATATTATCTGGCGAAAGGTGACAAGGCAAAGGCGGTATCATATTTCAAGGAGGCGCTGGCGCGCAATCAGAACAACCTTGAGGCAAGGCGCGCGTTAATGAAGTACATATAATAAGGAGTTTAAAAATTTATGATAGTGGGTATTGATCTTGGTACAACCAATAGTTTGATCGCGTATTACAGTGAAGAAGGACCGAAAATCATTCCGAACCGTCTGGGTAAAAATCTTACGCCGTCCGTCGTGAGCATGGACGAAAACGAGCAGATTTATGTGGGCGACGTGGCGGTGGAGAGAAATCTTCTTTATCCGGGAAGTTCCGCCGGCGTTTTTAAGAGGGATATGGGAAGCAGAAAGGAATTTAAGCTGTTACATAAGACGTTTACGGCGGAGGAGTTGTCTTCGTTCGTTTTGCGCGCGCTGAAAGAAGACGCGGAATATTTTCTCGGCGAGGAAGTGACGGAGGCGGTGATCAGCGTACCGGCATATTTTAACGACGCGAGGAGAAAGGCGACGAAACGTGCCGGAGAACTGGCGGGTTTTAAGGTGGAGCGTATTATCAGCGAGCCGACGGCGGCAGCCATTGCCTTTGGTCTGTATGACAAGCAGGAACATTCCCGTTTTCTGGTGTTCGATCTTGGCGGCGGAACGTTTGACGTGTCCATTCTGGAGCATTTCGACACGATCATGGAAGTACGCGCCGTTGCCGGCGACAATTTCCTTGGCGGCGAGGATTTTACCGCCGTGCTGGAAAATCTTTTCTTTGAGAAGTATTCCCAGCTTGACCGGCTCGCGCTGGACGAAAAAACGCTGCGCCATATACACAAGCAGGCGGAGGCGTGTAAGGTGGGATTTTCCAAAGATCATACGTCCTCGATGGAATGTAAGATCGGAGAGGAGATGTATTCCATGGAGCTTTCCCTGACCCGCTATGAAAACGCGTGCGAGGAGCTTCTGGATAAGATTAAGCAGCCTGTGAAGAGGAGTCTTGCGGACGCGCATATCCGTCTTGCGGACATCGACCGGATCGTTATGGTGGGCGGCGCCACAAAAAGTCCCGTTATACGGAGATTTGCGGGAAAATTGTTCCAGAAGGTGCCGGACACGTCCATTAATCCGGACGAGGCGGTTGCCTTAGGAGCGGCTATCCAGGCGGCGATGAAGGAGAGGAAGTCTTCAATCCGGGAAGTGATACTGACGGACGTCTGCCCGTTCACTCTCGGCACGGAAGTTGTGAGAGAATGGGAGAAAGGGTATTTTGAGAACGGCGTTTTCTGCCCGATCATTGACCGGAATACGGTTATCCCGGCAAGCCGGACCGAGCGGTTATATACCATAAGAGACAACCAGACGCAGATCCGTATTAATGTTCTTCAGGGAGAGAGCCGTTTCGCGGCAAATAATCTGTCCCTCGGGGAGCTGATGATCGACGTTCCGAAGAATAAGGCAGGCGAGGAAGCCGTTGACGTGACATATACTTATGATATCAATTCCATTCTGGAAGTTGAGGTAAAGAGCGTGTCCACGCAGAAGCTGGAACGTCAGGTTTTTAAGAGCAGCAATGTGGATATGACAGAGGAAGAGATCAAAGAGCGTTTTGAAACGCTGTCGTATCTGAAGATCCATCCGAGGGATCGTGAGGAGAATAAATATCTTCTGCTTCGGGGAGAGCGTATTTATGAGGAAAGCATCGGTGAGAAGCGGGGCATGATCGAGGCGGCGCTCCATAAATATGAAAAGGCGCTTAATTCGTATGATACAGGCGCGATTGAAGATGCGAAGAGAGAGTTTCGCAAGTTTCTGGAAGAGTTTGAGGATTTGGATTAAGTTTCGGACGGCACGGGAGATTGGAAATGGATCTGACAAAGAAGGAGCATGGATTTAACGGAAGTTTTTACGAAGGAAAGAAACATCCGGATAAAGTGGTCATTTATGTGGGCGATCACGGTATGACGGTTGAAGAGCTGATCGCGGGAGGAACGTTTCTTCTCGGCGCAGGGTACTGCGTGCTTTTTCTGGAAATCGGCGGCGGATATCCCATTGCTTTGGACGACGGGGAGCGCGCGGTTCAATGGATCAAAAACTATTTTTCCGGTAAGGACGTGAAAATCGCAATGACCGGTCTGTATCTGGGGGCGGAATACGCGCTTTTATGCGCGGCGCGGTTTCCCGATATCGGTTGTGTGGCGGCGTGTTCGCCTTATGATCATGTCATGGAGGCGTTTGACCGGAAATCGACCCGGTTTGGAAAGTCTTTTTTTCAGTATCGGGATAAAACGTTTCCTTATTCGCCGTGGTTTATCTTGGAGGAGGGAATGTTAAGGCTTACCTTAAAATCCCTGAGAGATAAACGATACGGTCCCGGGCGTTTCGGGCGGTATCTGTATGACAGGAACCTGACGGTGCCGCAGAGCCGTATTCCCGTGGAAAATATGCATGCCGACGTGTTGTTTCTCGCGTCGGACAATGACGACGCCCTGCCCGCGGAAACGGCGGCGGAGCGTATGAAAAAAGTTCTTGAGGACGCGGGATACCGCTATCGCGTGCGGATAAAAATTTATGAAAACGGCAGTCATGTTCTGGGCTGTCCTTTGGAGGGAAAACGAATGAAAAAGAAACTGCCCGCGGTCATGAAGCGTCCGAAGGAAGCAAAAGAAGCGGCGCAGGACAGCATGACGCAGATCATCAATTTTTTTAATATGTGGTAAGGTATGAGGTAAAAGAGAATAAAACAAGAAGGAGACCTTTAAGATGAAAGTTTTAGTGGTAGGCGGCGGCGGAAGAGAGCATGCCCTTTGCTGGAAGATCGCAAAGAGCAGTAAGGTTGATAAGATTTACTGCGCGCCGGGCAATGCGGGAATTGGCGAAATCGCGGAATGTGTTCCGATTAGCGCTATGGAATTTGATAAACTGGCGGAATTTGCCAAAGAGAACGGGATCGGTATGACGGTTGTGGGAATGGACGATCCGCTTGTGGGAGGGATTGTCGACGTGTTTGAAGCGCAGGGGTTAAAGGTATTCGGACCCCGTAAGAACGCGGCGATCCTTGAAGGCTCCAAGGCGTTTTCCAAGGATTTAATGAAAAAATATGATATCCCTACGGCGGCTTACGAGAATTTCCGTTCTCCCGAGGAGGCAATGAAATATCTTGAGACGGCGGATATGCCGATCGTGTTAAAGGCGGACGGGCTGGCGCTTGGTAAAGGCGTGCTGATCTGTAACACGAGAGAAGAAGCAATGGAAGGCGTGAAGACGTTAATGCTGGATAAGCAGTTCGGCGACGCGGGCAATACCATTGTTATTGAAGAGTTTATGACGGGCCGGGAAGTTTCCGTGCTGTCGTTTGTAGACGGCAATACCATTAAGATCATGACTTCCGCGCAGGATCATAAGCGCGCGAAGGACGGCGATCAGGGATTGAATACAGGCGGTATGGGAACCTTTTCACCGAGTCCGTTTTACACGGAAGAAGTGGACGCGTTCTGCAAGAAATACATTTATCAGGCAACGGTTGACGCCATGAGAAAAGAAGGAAGAACATTTAAGGGAATTATCTTTTTCGGTCTTATGCTTACCGAAAAAGGACCGAGGGTTCTGGAATATAACGCGCGTTTTGGCGATCCGGAAACGCAGGTCGTCCTGCCGAGAATGAAGAATGATATTGTGGAAGTTTTTGAGGCGTGTATTGACGGTACGCTGGATAAGATCGATCTTCGGTTTGAAGATAACGCGGCGGTGTGCGTAGTCCTCGCGTCGGAAGGATATCCGGAAAAATACGACAAGGGATTTCCAATCAGGGGACTGGAGCGTTTCCGGGATAAGACGGATTATTTCGTATTCCACGCGGGAAGCAAAAAGGCAGACGGCGCCATTGTTACCAACGGCGGACGGGTTCTTGGCGTAACCGCTACCGGCAGGGATTTAAAGGAAGCGCGCATGAAAGCCTATGAAGCGACGGAATGGATTGACTTTGAGAATAAATATATGAGGCATGATATCGGAAAAGCGATTGACGAAGCATAGTAATAAAGACAGGATAAAAGCCGGGCGACGAAACAGTCTCCGGCTTTTCCTGCGCATTATAAGCGTTTTTTTAAATTTTCCAATACCTCATAGGGAACTTTAAGATTTCCCTTTCCGACGCCCAGCCGGATATGGGGTTTGTTCGTACCATGGAAATCGGAACCGCCGGAAATCAGCAGACCGTTTTCTTTGGCAAGTTTTCGTATCAGGATTTCGTCCCCTTCCGTATAGGTGGA
>JAMPBI010000046.1 GCA_023666775.1 Alistipes sp.
ATCCTCTGGGTGGTTTCCCCTAAATCATATCCGGGAAACATACGGTTAATGTCCGTATTATCCGTAGACCAAAATCTTTTCTGAATATTCATGGAATACGGATTGACGGAAGGAAGAATTAAGATCTTATGTCCTTCCGCGATCCTCCCCTCTTCCTCAAGCTGTTTCATCTTCTTGATCAGTTGAGAACAGCAGTACACCTGTTGTACCTCATTTCCTCTGAAATTTCCCACGATACAGACCGATTTTTTTCCCGCGCCGAACTCATATCCCGTCACGCGGAAATCGTCTCTGTATAATCCTCTGAGTTCATAAACGACGCTTTTATTCATAACCGCATACCTCCTTTTTCAGCAGCCTTCCCATAAGAGAACCTTCAACAACAATCGGATAATCCCTTATGGTAAACAGCATACCGTCCTCAGGAGCCCGCACTTCGTCCAGCACCTCCCCGCATAACGGGTCCACGATCCTGCCTATGATCTCATTCTTTTTTAATCTGACGCCGTGTTTCACCGCCGGAATAAACACGCCACCGACGCTTGCGTTCAGGTAACACACGTCCTCCGGATCCTTAGAGATGATCGGTTGTCTCACCGGCTTTACCTCTCCCGTCCAGATACCCATGGTTTCCATCAGGTGAAATATCCCGTCTACCATCTGATCTCCGTATGCCTGCGTTATCCGCATTCCGACTCCCATTTCCACAACCAGCACCGGCGTACCGATACTGTTCAGGCTATAGGCAAATGTAGATTCCAACACCGTACTGGCGCCATGTACCCATATAAAATCCACATTCGTCTTCTCCGCCATCGGCACAAGGATATCCCGGTGCAGCTCGTTGATCCGTATCTGCGGTATCTCCGTCAGGTAAATGTTGCTTGCGTGGATATCCAGTACGCAGTCGGAACCTTTTACGTCTTCCATGATCCGGGCAGCCACATACTCCATCATACTTCCGTTAATATTTCCCGGGAACAGACGGTTCATATCCAGATCAAACGCCGGGATCCCCCTTGTTATCGAGTCGATCCCCAACGGATTCATTGCCGGATAAATATCTACAATACCCTCCAGACACTCTTTGCGCTGCTGTATGCGCCGCTGCAATTCAAAACACACATACTGCCCTTCCAGTTCGTCGCCGTGAATACCCGTGACAATGCTGATACGCTTCGCATTTTCTATGGGTTTCTCGGGCGCGATACGATTTTTTCTGATTTTCAGCACCTCGTCTATCGGCAGTCCAACCTCTGCTATCGTCTTTACCATATCGTTCCTTCCTCAACTTTCCTTCTGTTTCTCTACCCGGGCGGATATTATCTGCGTCTGCGCCCCGCCTCTCCACATAAGCCCACGGTTGATCGCGCAGTCGGACGCGTCCCTTCCATGTCCCAGCTTTATATGGCTGTCAGACACCGGACAGTCGTTTGTCGGGTCAAACGCTATCCATTTATCCTCACAAAGAGCCTCAACCCACGCATGGCTCACGCCTTCGCCGACCATCAGCCCACAGACATAACGGGCGGGAATACCTGCCAGCCGCAGCAGCGTAATATAAATATGCGCATAATCCTGACAGACGCCCTTACCCAGTACCCATGCCTCCTCCGCCGTCGTATGAATACCGGTAACACCCGGTACATAAGAAAAATCCCGAAACAATCCATGCATTATTTCCATACATATCTCATGCCGGTTCTTACACTTTGAAAAATCAAACGAATGATAATACTCCGAAATCTTCGGACCGGGTACACATTTTCCATGCGCGTAGCGAAATATCCCGACCGCGCCGTCCCCGGCTTCCTCCTCGTAATCCGTCGGAAGGATTTTTACGCCGCCGGTTATCTCAAACACAAAACTCTTATGCGGTTCCGTCTCACAGCCGTATATCTGCCGGTTGCCAAAAGAATCCTCCCCGAACGAGTAATCGGTCTCGGGCGTCAGGTTAATTTGGATCCCCAGCAAATGTTGTCTCGCGTCCTCCCTGGGAATACACTTGATCGTAAAATAACACCTGCCCACATCTTCCTCATACCCTATTTCCATTTTATACTCAAAGCGCAATAAAGACACAAAATCACTCCCAACTTGTAATATCGCTATATGATCGACTCAACGGTCGATATGATTTTATAGTAATCCAAATCAGAGTTTTCTACAAGTTCTTTCATCTGTTCCAGCTTTGTTTTATCATAAAATAACCCGCTTCTTTCCACTCTCGGGATCATACGGTGAAATTCTTTTACCAGTTCCTTTCGTGCTACGCCCAGCCGCGCATATATGTCAATACGCTCAATCCGTTTCCCTGCTTTGATCATATTCCGCACCTGTTCCGAATCGATCTGATCGTCCGCAATCCCCCAAAACGCCAGAATGTGATCTAAGACATACTGCAATTCGATCAGCGGGGATCTGCTCTCCGCCGCTTTATTCATATCATAAATCGCCAGCTGGATATACGAAAGAACCTCCGACCCGATACTTTCCCTCAGCACGATCGCATTATCATACGCCCTGTTTAAGTTGCTGATGATCGAGTCCGGATTTTGCGCGTCAAACGGATATCTCCGGACAAAATCCTCCTTTGACGTATAAATATTCGGAATATCAATCGACTCACAAAATTTCTGATAGCTGTCGATCGTTTCATCAATCATGCTGTCGTAACTTTGGGAATAAAAACGAAGCGTCGTATATACGCGTTCCGTATACCTTCCCAGCCAATATAAATGATCCGCCTGTTCTACTGATATAATACCCATGTGTCCTTGAAACCTCCTCCCTGCGACGAATTTACAATAAATGAATCCGCATTTCTGGAAAATCTTGTCAGACCGCTTTTCCACACCAGCGGCTCGTCCGCCATAAGGACAAACGCCCGAAGATCCGCCTTCCTCGGCACGATTTCTCCATTATCCACAATATCCAGATCCTGAAAATCAATCACCGTCTGCGCGATAAACCTTCTCGGTTCTTTTTTCAGCAGTCCGATAAAATTCTGTTTTTCTTCCTTAGTCATGGAATTTCCGAATACCACTCCGTAACCGCCCGCCTCTGCCACGTCCTTCAACACCAGATCGTCAAAATGCTCCAGAACATACTTCATATCCTCCTCATAAAATGGCAGGAAAGTCGGCGCGTTGCTCAGAAGCGGTTCCTCTCCAAGATAATATTTTATCATTTTCGGAACAAAATAATAAATCCCCTTATCGTCCGCCACACCGTTTCCCGGCGCGTTCAGCAGCGCTACGTTTCCTTTGCGGTACACTTCAAAAATATGCGGAATACCGATCAGGGATTCCGGATTAAAATTCATCGGGTCCAGATATTCATCGGATATCCGCCGATACACCGCCCCTACTCTTTCCTTCGTTCCGTTAGAAGATATGTAGTACAGCATGTCTTTTTCAACCGCCAGCTCGGAACCGGTCACAAGATGAGCCCCCGTCTTTTCCGCCAGATAGGAATGTTCAAAATAAGCCGCGTTATATCTTCCCGGCGTTAAAATGACCGTATGCCCTCCCACATTTACATTATCCATCGTCCTTCTTAACAGATCCGCGTAATTACGGTTGTCCTCCAGCCTGTTATGATGAAATGTGTCCGGTGAACTTCGTCTGCACAGATCTCTGGCTATCATCGGATAAGACGCCCCCGAAGGAACTCTTAAATTATCTTCTAATATGTACCATCTGTCGTCTTTTCCCTTTACCAGATCGATCCCCGATATGTGGGCGTAAATCCCTTTTGCGGGCGGCACGCCCTCACACTCCGCCATATATCCGCCGGACGCAAAAATGAAATCCTCCGGAATGACCCCGTCTTTTATGATCTGTTTTTTACCATAGATATCCCTCAAAAACAAATTCAGAGCCATAACACGCTGTTTCAGCCCCTTTTCCAAGGCAGCGAACTCTTCATGTTCAATAATTCTGGGAATTGAATCAAACGGAAATAATTGCTCTTTGAATACATTATTTTTATAAATTCCAAATTTTACGCCATAACGCGCCAACAACTCGTTAATCTTATCCGTACGCTTTAATAATTCGATCTGCTGCATGGTCATTTCTCCTTCCATAAACTTTTTCCTATTAAAAAACATAAAAGGCGCTCTGCTCACCGCAGAACGCCTTTGTCCTTAAATTAAATAAAGTATATTCTTTTCTCATTCATATGTCAAGGTTTTATTCCTGATGTTCTCTGACATATTCCATAAACTCCGCCGTCTTCGACCAGTATTTTATTCCCCAGTTCTCAAAATTCCACTCTTCCATATAATCGTTACATTCATAATCGATATAATACAGTATATCGCCCTGCAAAACAAAATTAGTAGGGAAGTAATCAATATTCGTATTTGCCGGATACAACAATTCACACATTTTCTTTACCTGTTCCACGCAAAATGCCGGCAGTTCATCATTTAGCACCATTTCATATACTGTTTTCCCGTCTATATATTCTTTGACGATCCTTTCATTGGAAATATCGCTATCTATCATTGTCGGCAGCGTTATTCCGATCTCTCGCAATCTGCGGTAATCATTCAGCTCCGCTTCCATCTGTTCCATATTCCCCTATCCCTCTACATCATACTCCTTCTCAATCTCCCTGACCCGTTCCAGCAGAAACTCATTTTCCGGAACATACAGACCATGTTTTTTCGCCAGTTCGATAACCGTCCCCGCAAACATATCCACCTCAGACATTCTCCTGTTGATCCGGTCCTGCCCCATAGAAGGCGTTCCCTCAGGGTTCAGCGTTCGGATCACTTCGATATAATAATTCAGGTCCTTTTCCGTCAGCAACACGCCTTCCGCGTTGGCAAGCGCGATCACTTCACGCATTGCCGCGACCAGCGTTCTGTTGGCAGTGCCGCGGTTCAACGCGCCGCTGTAGTTCGTTCCGTAAACCATACAGGTCTGATTAATCCCCACATTTAACATAAACTTTCCCCACATACGATACAAAATATCTTCCTCATGCACATACGGCATTTCAATCTTCTCAAAAAAACGCACCAGCGCGTCAAAACGGCTCACGTCACACTGCTTTGTCCTGCCGATATGAAGATTTCCCATTCTCGTGTAATTCAGCGCGTTTCCGAACTTCATGGCGTCCATTCCCTGCGCCACCGTATAAATAACCTTTTCCATTCCGTACTTCCCGCCGATGATTTCCTCGCTGGAAATACCGTTCAGCACGGAAATAATGATAGTATTCTCCCCTACGCAGTTTTTCATAACTTCCAGCGCGTCGTGAAGTCCCGTATACTTTACCGCCACGATCAGCAGATCGGCAGGACGCGCCTCCTCTTCCGCGACAATACGGAAATGCTCTTCCTCACCGTTACAGGTAACAACCGTATCCTTGTACTTCTTCGCCCTGTTCTCGTCCATGACAAAGCACACCGCGTCATTACCGCATTTCTTCCTGATATGGGAGCCGTATAATATTCCCAATGCCCCCATTCCTATAATCGCCGTATTTTTTATTTCCATCTTTTACCTCCTAATACCCTCTCTCCTTCAGCTCACGAACCAATTCCACATAAAATTCCCTGACGTCAAATCCGTCAAAATTCTCACGGTTCAGATCGATCATGTCTCCATGAGAAATCCCCCGTTTTCCCTCCGTGGTAATAAAACGATAGCTTTCACCCCACGGAAACGAGTCTTCCCCCACAAGACCGTCGTTAAAGCCGTCAAAATATTTCACCAGTCCGTATGTAAAATTCAGCGGAAATCTTCCTCCCGACGCCTGATTGAGCTTGGAACCGACGCTCTGATACAAAACGCCTTCCGCGTCCGGCGTAACCTCATTTCTTCTGCCGCAGGCGCCCGCCGTCAGATCCGTCACCGCCGCCATAAAATCAGGATTTGGATCCCCGAGTTTTTTCAGCGCCGCGTTATAAGTGTCCGCAACCGTCTTCTGCTGCGCCTCCGGGATCTTTGACAACAGATAATCCGCGAACTCACAGCCCCTATGCGGCGTATTGATCGTGGTCAGCGTGGCAACAAACTTGTCCGTTCCCAAATGGGAAAGCGCATATCTCATATCCAGACCGCCCTTGGAATGAGCGATCACATTGACCTTCTCACAGCCTGTTTCCGCCACAATATCCCGGATCCTCTTATCCAGCTCTTTCGCGCATTCCTCAACCGAAGCCGCCGACTGATGGTTTCCGTAATAGATAACGGCGCCGTTCTGCGTTAGTTCGTCCGGTACTCTGCCCCAGTAATTAAAATACCGGAAATCCCGGAAAAACACACCGTGAACCATAAGGATCGGATATTTTGTCTTACAGATCTGCTCCCCCTGCCGTTTCTCGTTCGTGACGACCTTCCCGTTTTCAAAAACAACTTCCTTCTTCACGATCCGTATCATCTTCGTCAGAACCACAAGATGAACCACGGGGATCATTCCGCAGACCGCCCCGATCACCCGCCACTTAATACCAAGCTGGTTTGAGGAAAGATAAATTCTTGCGATACCGTTCCAGAAAACCACCGCCTCAAGCAAAAAACAAAGCAGCGCGCCTATGACCCAGAACTTTGTTTCCTCAAAAAGATTTCCCGCAGGCAGCTTTCCAAACCAGCCCATCAATATATAAATAACGCTGCAGCCGGAAGATATCAGAAAAATGTCCAGCAGTTCACAGCCGTAAGCGCTGTTCCTTAATTTTTTGTCCCGTACATTTCCATAGAAGAAACTCGGTATCGCATTGATCATCAAAAACGCGGCGAAAACCACGACAAACGATCCTATATCGTACATCTTCCCCAGCGTATACGCGTTGGCAGTTCCAAACACCAGCACCGCGCACAATACCCTCACAATAAAATTACCGATTTTTCTCATGTATTCTTCTCCTTCGCTCCTTAAAAATATTCATCATTTCTTCCGTCAGGCTCAAACCTTCGTGATAATCCGGCATATCCCTGTAATCCATCCATTCCGCCACAGACAGTTCGCTCTCGTCCATGTGGATTTCTCCGCCGCCGTCCAGCTCGCAAAAATATCCCAGAAGCAGGTTACCGTCAAACCCCCACGGCTGACTTTTATAATAAGAAATGTTTTTGACCTTAATCCCTGTTTCCTCCATGACCTCCCTGCGAACCGTCTCCTCCACAGTCTCGCCGATTTCCGTAAAACCGGCGATCAGCGCGTACCGCTTATACTCCCTGCCAGCGTACTTCGTCATTAAAATCCGGTCGCCGTCCGTCACCGCCACGATCACCGCGGGAGCGATCCTCGGAAACACCATATTACCGCAGTCCGCGCAGCGCAGCATACGTTCCTTTCCGTCATGCTCCATTTTGGCTCCACAGACGCCGCAATATCTGCCGGAACGATACCACAAAAACAAATGCCATGCCGTCGCCCCTGCCAAAACCTGCTCCATAGGCGCTCTTCTGCGCAATTCAAACATATTGCAAAAACTATATTTGTCCTGCATGCGCGAAATATTCTTTGCGGCAAAACTGCCTATATCCGGAAGGAAATAAGACCTCTCGTCCACCGCAAAAAGATATGTACAGTCCGGAAGCTCCACACGCCGGCTTTCACAAAGCCCGCAAAGTTCCCCGTAAGTCATAAACTCCGTATGCTCCACGTCCTGCCCGCAAAGTATGCCTCTCCCGCCGGCTAACGCGTCTTCTCCCAGACAAAAAAACATCACATAATCGGTATCCCGCGCCGTCTTTTCCTTATACTGGTTATCCAGATGTTTTGGTCCGATATCCTGTATCATGCCACCACTCCTCCATCGTCTATTTTCCCGGAATAAACGCCATGTATCCCCATTCCCATACAAGACTTTCAAATTTGTTCCTTTTTTTCAAAACATTTTACAAACAGACCGCTGATCTTTGTGGTAACCGGATAAACCGCCTCGCTAAGCAACAGCGAGATCAGAAAAACCAGCGCCACCCTTGCCGGAAATACCCACCAGTAATTTTCCGGCGCGTTGTGAAGTATAAATACGTTATTCGCGAAAGAATCCGCGATACTTGACAACAGGTAAATATGCAGCGAACGTTTGGAGATATGTATCAGTATCTTCCTTATCGCATGGGATTTAATCTCAACTTGATACAACAGCATAAACAGGAAAAACGTAATTCCCGCCACGAAAAAATCCGAATATCCTCCGCCGATACCGTCATAAAAATCCCCGCCCCCGGCGCTGATATAGCTCATCAGACCTTTGACAACGCTAAGAACAAACACTCCCAGAGCGCATGCGAACCCGTTAAGCCGGAATTGATACTTTCTGAGAAGCCACCCCAGATAATAATACGCAACCGGCCAGAGCGATACGAAATAATTCGGAATTACGTTGATCACAACTCCGCCGATCACCACATCATTTAAAAGAGACGGCAGAAAAACCATAAAAATAAACGTTACCGCCAGCACATAATGATACTTCGCGCTCTTGTCCCACCCGAACATTTCATTGATAAACGGACAGAGCAGAAAAAGCCCGATGTACATCTCTATATACCACGCGTAATCCGCCGCCTTATAATCAAAAAACAAAGACACCCATTCCAGAACGCTTTTCCGGGTTCCCAGCCAGAACTGCCTGAAAAAGATACAGATCAGGGAAATAAGGATCCATGCCGTCAATATCGGGATAATGCCCTTGTAAAATCGTTTGGATAATTTTGCCTGCGCCTTCAGATACCCGGTCAGCATAACAAACATCGGCACGCACACAAACGTGAACCAGCGCACGATATCCGCCGCCAGCATTTCCATTCCCTTTTGCGGACGGCTGTAAAATCCGTTATGGTAAAAAACATGTACTCCCAGAATACAGAGCAGCGCGGCAAAACGCACCACGTCCAATCCGATACTTCTGTCCTCGTCCTTCATTTGTCTTCCATACCCCTTGCGTATAAACTTTCTAATATCATATCATGAATGCCTTGCATTCTATGATTATTATATCATAGTTTGCGGTAAATAGGAATAACGTAAAAGAGCGGTCTGACCTGATCAGACCGCCCGCTTTACGACATGCTTAAATTGGAACCGACATATTTTTTCTTCTTCTTCTCAACACGAGTCAGGAATGACATTACGATCACGATCATAACAATACCGGATATCATCATTCCTGCTGCCGTACCGTTCATCGTATTCTCCGGTACGCCTTCCACCGGTTCCACAATCTCCGCCTCTGCTCTGATTGTTGCCGCCGTGGCTTCAACACGGCTTTCCCTTACAATCGAAAAAAATAAAACAAATGCTGTTCCCAGTAACAGAAACCGAATTAGAACTTTTTTCACAACAAACTCCACCTTATTGTATTAAATCTTTTTTTAATTAAATCTTGAATTAATAAGATTATAACACATTATGTTGTGATGTACAATACCTAAAACACAAAATATTCCATTTTTTATCATTTTTCTACTAATTGTAGGAATTTCCTATCAGACAATAAGAAAGGAACCATCGCTCCGGACTGGTAGTTTCCGTCGCAACAGTTCCTCTTATATTATTAAGCCGAATAGTCAAAATTATGTCCCACGCGTTTTTCCGCTTCGGTTTCCATATTGTCGCTCATCGCGGCGAACATGGTATCGTTGATCTTATCCAGAAGTTCCTCTACGGAAGACGCCGTTACCGTCACCAGATCTTCTTTGGTCTTTCCCGGTCCGTCCGTCTTACCATCTTTTTCCGCTCTGGCTTTCTCCGCCCGCTTCTCTTTTTCCTCTTTCTGTGCTTTCTTTTTATCTTCCGCTTTCTGCTGCGCCTTCTTCTCAATGCGCTTTCTCTGCGCTTCCAAAGACTTGTCGATCACCGCAAAGAATGAAGTATTGCCGCCGTCGTTTACCTGCATGCCGTAGCCTTTTACATTTGCCCCGCTTGCCGTCAGGCTGCTCTTGAGCTGCTGCATCTGCGATGTTGCCCCGCTGATGATACCCTCGTATTTCTTACGATAATCCTCATCTTCCGCCATACGCTCAATCTTCTCTTCGTCAATCAGCACGACCATCTTATTGGCATTGGCATAACTTCCTGCCTGTGACTGAGCCGTCGCTTTCATATCCTTGCTTACAAGAATAAAGTCCATGTTACCATACTTCTTCTTGAGCTGATCGTAATACTTCTGCGCCTTCTCGCTTAACTGCGGCTCACCGATCGTCTTACCTGAAACCTTGCTCTTACCTGTTGTTTTCTCGGTTTTGGCTGTGCTTTGTGTCTGCTCATAAGCCGATACCGCTGCCGCCGCTTCTGCCTGTCCTACTGCACCTGTTCCCATATCCATTCCTCCTTGAATAATTCCGGCAAATCCTTTTGCCCGTTTGATAGAATTAACTGCCAGATATTTTATTTAATAGGAAATCGCTCTGCAATTTCTCTATTTTATA
>JAMPBI010000047.1 GCA_023666775.1 Alistipes sp.
TACTGATCCTTCGCCGTTTCCGCAAGAAAATCAAACCGCTCATACGTTTCGATCATATACTTATTTACTTTATCCTTGATATCCTGAACCGTTAAACCTGTGTCCGCTAATTTCATTTTATTTTCCTCCTAATCTCCGCTTCCGATCTGCTTCGGCGTAATAAAGCCTTTTATGACCAGATACTGTTCGATGAGCCTTACGCAGTCGTCAATACCCACTTTTTCACTGTTAAGCGTCATATCGTAATTCACCGGATTGGTCCAGCTCCTCCCGTGGGTATAGTAATGGTAATAATCCGCCCTGAATTTGTCCGTCTGCGTTATCGTCGCGTTCGCCGTCTCCTCCGTCACGCCCATATGTTCCATCGTCCGCTGTACGCAGAACGCCCTCGGAGCCTCGATATATACGCTCACAACATTCTGCCTGTCCCTCAGGATATAATCCGCGCATTTTCCCACGATCACGCAAGACTCCTGATCGGCAAGATTTTCTATGATCTTGCTCTGGTACTCAAACAGTTTGTCGTCGGATACGAATTTTTCGTTTCTCGTAATATAGTTCCTCGTCCTCGGAAGCCCTTTTAAGAAACTTGAAAAACCGCCGTTATTCCTTATCTTCTCATTAACCTCCTGAAACAGTTTTTCGTCCAGTCCGCTCATCTGGCTGGCAAGCGTGAGTATTCTGTTTTCATAGCAGCTTATCCCCAGATGTTTCGCCAGAAGCGACGCGATTTCCTTACCGCCCGTACCAAATCCCCGCGCAAATGTAACAACAAAATTTTCCATATCGTTTTCCCTCCTTCAACCTATCCTGCCAGATATCTGCTAAGAAATTCCCTGGTACGGGGATTTTTCGGATTGCCGAACAACTGGGACGGCGGCGCGTCCTCCGCTATGTATCCGCGGTCCATAAAGATCGTTCTTGTGGACACGTCTCTCGCGAACGCCATTTCATGGGTTACGATGATCATGGTAAGTCCTGTCGTCGCAAGCTGCTTCATTACATTTAAAACTTCGCCTACCATTTCCGGGTCAAGCGCCGACGTGGGTTCGTCAAACAAAAGCACCTCGGGGTTCATGCACAGCGACCTTGCAATGGCAACCCTCTGTTTCTGTCCGCCGGATAACTGCGCCGGTTTCGCATGAATGTAAGGCGCCATGCCTACCGCTTTTAAATGTGTGATCGCCCTGTCAAAAGCCTCCTCCTTGGAAAGATGGAGTACCTTTCTGGTGCAGAGCATACAATTTCCCAGCACGGTCATATTGTTAAACAGATTAAAGGACTGGAACACCATGCCCACCTTCGACCGGTATTCGTTGACTTCCTTCCAGACGTCCCGGATCTCTTTTCCGTGGTACATGATTTTCCCCATAGTCTGATGTTCCAGCTTGTTAATGCACCGCAGAAGCGTTGATTTCCCGGAACCGGACGAACCGACAATGCAGATGATCTCACCCGCCTTCACGTCGATGTCGATTTTTCGTAAGACCTCATGGTCCCCAAACGATTTACTCAGATTTTGAATTGAAATAATAGTATCGCCCATATCGTTTCTCCTTACTGATTATCCATATATTCGACAGCCAGCGCGTAATCCTTCTTTCCGTTCATTCTTTTTTCGATGAAAAGGAAGATCCGGTTGAACACGAAGCACAACACGAAATATATGACCGCAATTACCAGATATGACTCAAAATATTTATAATAATTGCCTCCGGCAGTCTTTGCCGCCATAAAAAGTTCCTGCACCGCAATCACGTTTAATACGGAAGTCATTTTCAGGTTGGTCAAAAAGGTATTCGCCATCTCCGGAATGATATTTTTAAACGCCTGTGGAAGAACGATATAGAACATTGTTTTCATGGGCGACATTCCCATCGCCCACGCGCCTTCCCTCTGTCCCTGATCGATGGAACCGATACCGCCCCGGACCGTTTCTGCCATGTAAGCGCCCGTATTCAGGACGGTTACGAAAATACCGGCGAATACCGGAGTCATACTCACTCCCGCCTGACGTATTCCGTAATAAATGATCATTGCCTGAACGATCATCGGCGTATCGCGGAACAGCTCCACATAAACGACCGCCGCAGCCTTCAATACCCTCAATAAAATCTTTTTCAGCAGGATATCCTCCCGGCTGACCTTGATATCCTGTATGATCCCCACGGCATAACCGAGAACAAATCCAAGCAGCGTACCGGTCACGGCGATATACAATGTAAGCCACGTTCCTTCCAGAAACATATCCATATATTTCTTTGCCAGAAAAACCGTCCATTCAAAGGAATTAACCGGATTTTCCACCGACAATAAAACAAATCCCATATCGTTACCTCTCTATACGTTCCGCGGTCCTTAGTTTGCCGCCGGCTGCTGTGTGATCACCCTGCTCATGAGTTCGTCCATCTTTGTCTTGTCATTCCAGTTCAGCCCGTCCAGCGCTGCCTGAAGCTTATCGTGAAGTTCCGTATCGTTCTTTCTTGTGGCAATACAGACATTTACCATCTCCTCGTCGCCCGTAAATGTATCATTTTCGTCCAGCGTGATGATCACCAGATCGTCGTTTGTCAGCGCCGCCGACTGTGCCGTCGGAAGATCCACAATGCAGACGTCCGCAACGCCATTGGAAATCGCCATGAAACACTCGGACGTCGTTTCGTAATTCGCTCCCGTAACGGCTCCTTCGACCTGATCCAGAAGAGGAACCCAGCCCGTACCGAGCTGCGTCGTTACCTTGCAACCGGTTCCCGCAAGATCGGACAGTTTCTGAACCGTTTCATAAGCGCTGCCCTTCTTTACGACAATACAGTTGTCCCGGTAATAGTAAGGCGTCGTGAATAAGTATGCCATCTGCCGTTCCACCGTGCTTCCCATGCCCGCGATGATACAGTCGTAATCGCCCGCTTCCATGGAAATTCCGATCGAAGACCATTCTACTTTATGGATCTCCAGCTCCATTCCCATCTGTTCGGCTAACATCTGCGCCACCGCCACGTCGTAGCCATACGCGTAATAAGCGGAATCGTAAATCGGAACCGCTGTGCTGCCGTCCGCGGTCACGGCGCTATCCTGCGTCCAGTTAAACGGCGCGTAAGCGCATTCCATTCCCACCCGCAGCACCTTCTTCTCGTCCGTATCCCCGCCCGACGTCTGTTTCTTGTCCGCCGGAGCCGAACCGCAGCCCGCAAGCATTGACAGTACCATGATCCCTGCCAGAACAATCGTTAATAACCTTCTTTTTCTCATAATGTCCTCCTTCTGACCGCGCCCTCAAAAACGGTCAACTGATTAAAATTTTCTGTGAAATCAAAAAGGACGTTGGACGAAACTCTTCGTTTCTCCAGCGCCCTTGCTGATATTGTGTATTGTAATCATTTCCCGTTTCTATTTCAATGTGCAGAACGCATAATCATATTTTGCATTCTGCACAATCCCGTTTTTCCCCTTGATTATAAAAACATCCATTTCTTTACGAGAATACAGTTGATAAGATCCAGATACTCCATATAATCGTCCAGTTCGATCCCCAGCAGCTCCTCGATCTTGTTCAGCCGGTACTGCAAAGAATTACGGTGGATATATAACTCTTCCGCCGCCTTTACCATACTGAAACCGTTCATGTAATAAGAAATGAGCGTCTCGCATAAAAACGTCCCGTTCGCGTGGTCGTACTCTTCCAGCTTTTTTAACCTGTCATTGCAGTATTCCAGGATTTCCGCCTGATTGCCGCTGTTGAACATATATTTATAAATTCCCATGGAACTTGCGCTAAGCACCTTCTTATTCTTGGCGTTGGGAAGAAGTTCCTTCTTCGGGATCAGGCTTTTTGCTTCCTGGTAGCTCTTGGAAAAATCCTTCGGACTGTTATACGCCTTGCCAAGGATACAGGTACTTTGTATGATCCCCTTAAATCTTGGGTTTTCGTCCAGCTCATGGAGCATATTTTCCAGTTCCTTCTCAATCTCCTTATTTTCCCGCGACTCAAAAAGCAGGACAAATTTATTCAGGAAACGCATGAACATAGGCTTTCCCTTCATATTCATCACTTCCCGGTTGAGGCAGTCCGCGTAATGCTCGTAAATATGCTCGTCCTGTTCCAGATTGATCCCGTATTTGCGGTCTACGACGATAACGCCCACCCGGTACGGCTTTGAGAAATCCAGCCCGAACTGTCCCGATATCTTCTCCACATAATTTTCGTTGATCTCATATCCGAACAGCAGATTATACAGATAATCGCCGGTCCGCTTGTTCTGCACATTCCTCTCAAGGATCAGCGTTCCGACGCTCTGGGAGATATCCACAAAAGAAGCCCCTTCCCACCGCACATAGAACAGCGGCAGCTTCAGTATGTCGGCGCGTTCCATGATATCTTTGGGAATCGGCTCCCTGTCTTCATCTACGGAAATCGCCAGACCCGATATCCCAAGTTCGTTCAATTCCTCCATGCTGCGCCGCACTTCATCAAAATCAAACCGGACATAATCCACGACGATCAGCGCGAAATTCCCCTGGTTCATATGATCCGAATACGGTCTTGTCTGGACAAGATACGTCCATGACACCATTCGGTCCAGCCCCTCCCCGCCGGCGATCAGTTCGACGCCGTCCAGTTTCAGATTAACAATATCCCTGCATGTAACCATAACTGCCTCCGTTTTCTGCTATCTCTTAATGTCCATGCCCTTCATGCACGAGCCGGTTAAACACTTCCCCTCGCTCCTCAAAATTTTTAAAAATGCCGTAACTTGCCGCCGCCGGCGACATAACGCAGCTCTTTCCTTTTTTTGTGATCCGTTTTGCCAGCGAAACGGCTTCTTCGAGCGTATCCACAAGATACAGGCGGTCTGCGTTGCGAAAATCCTTATGATCCCTTTGTATCTCCCCGTAAATACGTTTTCCCGTCTCCGCCATGAGGATAATGTTGGCGGAATACCGTTCCGACAGAAAGCCGATCAGTTCTTCATAATCAATGCCCCTGTCCATACCGCCTATGAGAACGGTGTCCGCGTCTTTCACGCTGTTTAACGCCTGGATTGCGGTATCGCATATCGTAGAGATCGAATCGTCATAATATTTCACGCCGTCCACCGTTCCGATATACTGCAAACGGTGAGGCAGGGTTTCGTAAGTACAAAGCCCCTCCGTAAATTCCTCGTCCGTAACGCCGTACTCCTTTACCACCCCGTAGGCGGTCCCGATGTTATAATAATTATGCTCACCGAGAAGGTGGATCTTATCCGCAGGAATATTGTATACATGACCGTTATAGCGGATCTCATGTCCCACGATCCTTAAATCGGCGTGTTCCCCGTAGCCCGTCGTGATCACCCGCGCCCGGCAGGTTCCCTCCTTCGGAACGATCTGTTCATTGACAAATAAAAGATCGCCTTCCTTCTGGTTGCGGTAAATATTTTCCTTCGCCCGGACATACTTTTCCATCGTGCCGTAGTGATCCAGATGTTCCTCGTGGATATTCAGATAAACCGCCGTCTTTGGCGCCGCCGTCATATACTCCAGCTGATGGGAAGACATTTCAAAAGCGACGATCGTGTCCTCACCGATCTCCCTCCAGATATCAAAGGCAGGAATACCGATATTTCCGGCAAGCACAACATTCCGCCCCGCCGACTTTAAAATATGGAAGATCAGCGTGGTCGTCGTGCTTTTACCCTTCGTTCCCGTTACGCCGATGATCCGGTCCCCATACCGTTCAAAAAACAATTCCGTCTGGGAGACAAGCCTTGCCGTAAGGCTGGAAACCTCCGCCTCAAGGACGATCCCCGGACTTTTAAAGATCACATCATATTCATTTAATTTTTTCTGGTAATCCGCCCCGGAAATACAAACGATTTCCTTATCCTGATACCGGGGAGGAAGCACGATTTCGTTCTGATCGGAAATCGCGAGTTTGTCATATCCTCCCGCCTCCGCGATCAGGTCGAGGGAAGATTTTCCTTCCCTGCCAAATCCCAGCACCAGCACTTTTTTATGACGGATCACATTACGGATCGTATTTAACACTTAACGCCTCCATTACGCTTTACAGCAATTTTCTTTTACCAGTACGGCATATTTTTCCGGCAGAAGATTTTCTTCTTCATACCCGGTAAAAAACATATTTTCCCTATGGGAATATTCCTCATACAGAGAAAGATCGCGGTAATGCCTAAGCAAAACGGGCAGTTCCTCCTTCCCGTGATCCCATTGCGCTATGGTCATGCAGACCGCCGTGTTTACTTCGTCCCTGCTTCCCACGCACTCAAACGGTTTCTCGTCCACCACGCCGCAGAGCTGCTCCATAACCGGTATCAAGCTCTTGTCGTTTACCATATCCGCGCCGAAAATCCCGCACAGCCGTTCATGGGACAGAAACGGCGACAAGATCAGGAACACAAACAGACACTTCGCGCAATGGCCGCACCAGACATCTTCCTTGCTTCCCACGTTACAGCTGCGGAAAATATCATGGTAAGCCGTACATTTCGCGAAATACCGCGCGATCTGAAATTCGCTTAACGGCCGGAGAAGGCTGAAATAATACGTTCCCGTTTTCAGATAGCGGGCTTCGTACTCGTGGAAATCCTTCTCAAACTGAAAACTCTTGGAATACTGGTGGTTCACCGTACTCCCGAGCACCGTACTCTCGTTCGCGCTCGCCTCGTTGGACAGCACGATATATTTTAAATTATGTAAAAATGCCGCGATTGTCGCCGAGAAAGCCACGATCGCCGAAAACGGCGTATGTCCGTTTAAGAAACCTTTCGCGTTTAACTCGATCATACGCTTATCCAGCGTCCTTTTTGCCACAATAACGTCTTCGTCGGCAAATTTCCCCGCGATCGTCGTGTTGATCGTAGCTCCCCGCGGATTGATGATATAGCTTTTCGCGTGCTCGCCCATGCTCCGCAGCAGTTCCACGGACACCACGGAATCCTTGCCGCCCCCGATCGGCACCATACAGCCTTCGTTATCCGAAAGAGGCGCTTCTTCTCCAACTTCTTCCCCGCCTTCGGAAATAATGCGCATAAACTCATCATAGTCCGGTTCCATGCCGTTAGTGTAGAAAAATTCCCCCAATCCGTGAAAATACAGTTTCTTCCACCAGCCGCACTGCTTATCGTCCAACGCGCCGCACAAAACACGCACGGTTTTCGGGCAGGCGGTTTTCCAATAGCTGACCAGTTCCACCATGCCTAAGGAAAAAACCAGGCGGAGAAAGGTTTTATTACGCAGAAGTTCCCCAAGATCATGACCTGCCGGATCAAACCGCCACACCGGCGCAAATTCCGCCAGCCCCGGTATCTTAAAATGATAACGGACCGCGATCTGTCCGTCCTCTTTCGTTATTTCATAAGACTCATAGAGAAATTCCCGATACTGCTCTCTTAAACTTTCATACAAAGACATATCTGCCTCCCAAATCCGCCTAAAATACGGACCATTCTAATATATTCGTTTTACGCGCCTGCTGATACCGCAGACAAATTCATAATTGAAACTTCCCGCAAGCTCCGCCGCCTCTTCCACCGGAATATGGCAGCCGCCCTCCGAACCGACCAGTATGGCGGTATCTTCTATCTTTACGTCGTCTATGTGGGTTACGTCCACCATCGTCTGGTCCATGCAGACCCGTCCGATGACCGGGGCGTATTTTCCGTGAATGATCACCCTGCCTTTATTGGATAAGGCCCGCGGATAACCGTCCGCGTATCCCACCGAAAGGGTGGCGATCTTCGTCGGTCTGTCCGTGACATACGTCGCCCCGTAACTTACCCCGTGCCCTGCCTCCACGCAGTTTACGTTTACCACATGGGTTTTCCAGCAAAGCGCCGGCTTTAACCGGATTTCCTCTTTATTCACCTCGTCCGACGGATACATTCCGTAAGTCATGATACCGGAACGCACCATATTAAAGCGGTGGCTGTCAAACTCGATGATCCCCGCGCTGTTGCACAGATGTTTCATCGGAATGGAAATCTTTCTCTGCTCCAGCTCCGCCACAAACCAGTCGTAACGTTCCATCTGCATTTTGGTGTACGCTTTATCCGTCATATCCGCGCAGGAGAAATGAGAAAACATTCCCTCTAAATATATGCCGGGAAGCCTGCCGATCTGCATGATTTCCTCAATGCTTTCCTCCTTCACCGAAAAACCGATCCTTGTCATTCCCGTATCGACGGCTATGTGGATCTTGGCGCGCTTCTTCTGGCGAAGCGCTTCTTCTCCCAGCTTTTTTGCCGTATCCACACTGTATATCGTCTGGGTGATATCGTAACGCACCACCTCTTCATACTGTTTCGGCGACACATACCCCAGTATCAGAATGGGAAGCGTCACGCCTTCGCAGCGCAGTTCCACCGCTTCCTCCACGGTCGCCACGGCAAAATACTGTACCTTATCTTTCAGACATTTTGCCACGGGAAGCGCCCCGTGCCCGTAACCGTCCGCCTTGACCACGGCGAGGATCCCCACGCCGCTTCCGACTTTTTTTCTCACCTCGTCTATATTATGCGCCACGGCGCTTAGATCGATCTCGGCATAACAACGTAAATACTCTTCCACAACGGCCTCCCGGAAAACAATAATCTTTCATGAACCCATTGTAGCATAAAAATTTATTTTTACATAGATTTTTTATTGATTTCTTCATGATAATATTTTATAATAAATATATATTTTTGGAGGTAGTGCTGGTGAAAATATATAAAGTTTTTCCCAACGGAGCGAACAAAGTCCTTACAATGAGTTATGACGACGGTAAATTCGCCGACAGACGCTTGGTTTCTATTTTTAACAAATATGGGATCCGGGGAACGTTTAACTTAAATTCGGGACTTGTAAACGACGGAGTACGGATCGATCCGTCCGAATGGCGCGAATTATACAAGGGACATGAGGTTGCCACTCATACCGTAACCCACCCGACGATCGCGCGCTGTCCCGACACACAGATCATTGAAGAGTATCTTAACGACCGCAAATTCTTAGAATCCGTCATGGGATATCCGATCCGCGGGCACGCCTATCCGAACGGCTCTTTCAGCAAGCGGGTAGCCCGCATTATGGAAGACATCGGTATCAAATACGGAAGGATCATCGGCGATTACTACTGGGAAGAATACGCGACAAGGCTCGCCAAGGAAGAAAGCCCGATTAACGTTGTAGGCGACATCAACGGTTTCGCCTTCCCCGATAATTTTATGGAGTGGAAAGCAACCTGCCACCACAACCACAATCTTCTGGGATTTGGGAAGGCGTTCCTCGACCTGAAGAAACCGCAGCACCTGTTTTTAATGTATGTCTGGGGACACAGCTATGAATTTGACCGCGATGACAACTGGGAGCTGATCGAGCAGTTCTGCGAGATGATGTCGGGGCAGGAAAATATCTGGTACGCTACCAACATTGAGATTGTAGACTACATGGAGGCATTTGACCGTTTACAGTTTGCCGCCGATTCCAGTTTCGTACATAATCCGTCTTACCAGTCCGTATGGATCCTCATCGACGATAAACAGGTCGTTGAAATTCCGGGTGGCCAGACGGTGCAGCTCATATAAAAGCGAAAACCATGTTATTCACATAATATAAAAAGGCACACGGTTACATTTTATTGTTTCCGTGTGCTTTTTTAATGATATTATTCATTCTGTCCGATCATTGACCATTCTGTTGCTTTGTCCCAACGATTGTTTTTTCAAGTTTTCGTACTTCCGCAACGTCAAGACCGGAATATTCCGCTATTTTTTCAAATGATAATTTTCCGTCTTTTAACATTCTGAGTGCTGTTTCCTTTAAAATTTCCCTTGCACTTGTTTCAATCAACGCTCCACTCATCATATCACCTACGCCTTTCTGCACGTTCATATATTTTTGCGCAATTTCTCGAATCACGTCGTTAGAAAGTTCTATGATTGTCCGTTTATCAAACGCTCCAATAACGCCCTGCTGCTCCAATCCGTCAAGCCTTTCCAAAATTTCCTGATACTCTGCTTTCAGTTCTTTGAGTTTCTGCTCATTACTATTATACTCCGGAAAGCTGTTCTCATGTGAAAAAATGTAAAATGGAAGCAACATCAGCAGACGTTTTTCAAAAATATCATTAAGCGAATACTCCTGCACTTTCATGATCGGTATGTCATACTGTACTCTTCCGCCCGGTGTGACAATAATATATTTCATCTTATCCGGTGTTTTTCTGTAGGTTCGAAGATACAAAACTGCCGTATTAGGAAATGTTACTGTCAGTGTTTCCTCCGTAACCTCCCCTTCATCAAGTGCTATCTGCGCATCATACTCGAAAAGCCTGATTGTTATTCTCCCGTCCGGTAAACTGCTTTCACATTCGATATGATATTTCTTTGGTATCTTTC
>JAMPBI010000048.1 GCA_023666775.1 Alistipes sp.
GGAATGGTGGTCCGCAGGGAGCGGGAAATCCGCGCTTTTGTCAAAACGCCGTTTTACCGCGTCCTTGCCAAAATGAATGTGGGCGAGCAGGAATTTGAAGGCGAATGGCGCGCGGTGGAAGGATCGCAATATTTCGGCACACCGTTCCTTTACAAAGAGAACGGTTTTAAGACAAAGGAAAAAGCGGACGAACTGATCGCGTATCTGGAGGAAGAAAAGCCGCTTACAGGCGTGATCGAGGAGATCGAGAAGAAAAAGGAAAATAAAAATCCGCCTCTTTTATATAATCTGGCGGAACTTCAAAACGACTGCTCAAGACTGTTTAAAATAAGTCCCGACGAGACGTTAAAGATCGTTCAGGAACTTTATGAAAAGAAGCTGGTGACATATCCGAGAACGGACGCCAGAGTGCTTTCGACGGCGGTCAGCAAGGAAATATACAAGAATTTAAAAGGACTTACCGCGTATGCGCAGGGAAAAGAGTTCGCGGAGGAAATCTTGAACGGCGGGGCTTATAAAAATATCGCCTCCACCCGCTACTGCAACGATAAGCAGATCACGGACCACTACGCGATCATTCCCACGGGACAGGGACTCAGCGCGCTCGGATCGCTGAACGCGACGGCGGTTAAGGTTTATGAAGTGATCGTAAGGCGTTTTTTGAGTATTTTTTACCCGCCTGCCGTTTATCAGAAAATCGCGGTAAAGACCCGCATTAGGACGGAACGTTTTTTTTCTTCCTTTAAGGTCATGCTGTCGGAAGGGTATCTGAAAGCCGGGGGGCAGTATTCGTTCCAGAAAAAGAACACGGAGAAGAAAAACGAGGACGAGACGGAAGATATCCGGGTAGACGAAGCGTTCCTTGCGGAATTGGATCGATTAAAAAAAGGAGCTACGATCCATATCGGAGGCTTGTTTGTGAAAGAAGGCGAAACGACGCCGCCAAAACGCTACAATTCCGGCTCGATGATCCTTGCCATGGAAAACGCGGGACAGCTTATCGAGGACGAGGAACTCCGGGCGCAGATCAAGGGAAGCGGTATCGGCACCAGCGCGACAAGGGCGGAGATTCTCAAAAAGCTGAACACGATTGGCTACATCGCCGTCAATCAGAAAACGCAGATCATTACGCCGACGCAGATGGGAGAAATGATCTACGACGTTGTGGATTCCTCGATCCGGCATTTGCTGAATCCGGAACTTACGGCAAGCTGGGAAAAGGGTCTGACTTATGTGGCGGAAGGAACCATTACGGAAGAGGAATATATGGTGAAACTAAAGAGTTTTATCCAGAACAGAACGATCGGGGTATTGAAACTGAACAATCAGCGTCAGCTCGCGTCCTTCTTTGACGCGGCGTCAAAATACTATAAGTAAGGTGGTTTTTATATGGAAAAACAGTTGGAAAGTATTTATGAGCTAAAATACAAGAGTGAAAATTATGATGTGGTAACGGCAAACGCCGCCTTTTACGCCTTTCTGGGGCAGAGGCTCTATTATACTTTCGACGGGCTTCTGACGGAAGCGTCGAAAGCGAAACTTGAGGAAATGGCGTCGGGAAAGAAATACGGAAAACTGTTTGGAATGGAAGTATTTGCGGAGAACGGCGAAATATGCCGAATGGTCTGTCAGATGATCCCTCAGGAACTCACGGATCAGATGGAAATCCATATGATTGAGATTGAGAGACTCTTTGACGGATACTGTCGTTTTTTGCTGGACTCGAAGGAGAAAGACGCGCTTCTTGCGCAGTATGCCAGCGTTTATTACGCCTATGACCGTGCCAGCGGAATGGTCACCTGCTATCAGTTTGACGTGGGAAAAAATATCTTGAGCGTGACGGAAACGGAAGCGTTTGAGGAGAGCATAAGAGAGGCGGTAACGGAGGAAGGCGATGAGAAGATCCTTAAATTTATGATGGATTTAAGGAACGGAACGAGAAATTTCGAGTGTCCGCTCATAGGAAGAGCCAGCGGTAAAATGGTGCTGCTTACGGGAACGGCGGTCTACGTGGACGGCGTTCATGTAAAAACGGTGGGACACATCGGCAATCCGCAGGTTTCTTCTTCCGGCGAGGTCGTGAGGCGCGACCAGCTTACGGGACTGATCATGAAAGAGGATATTACCGGTTACGCCAGAAAACGGATCGACGTGTCCAAGCAGAAGACGGCTCTGATCATCATTGATATCGATAATTTTAAAAACGTGAACGACAATTTCGGCCACGCGCAGGGAGACGAGGTTTTGCGCAAGTGCGCCGCCATTATCGCGGAGCAGGTAAAAGGTATCGGCAAGACGGGAAGGATCGGCGGCGACGAGTTTTTTATCGTTCTCGATAAGTATGAAAACGAGCAGCAGCTTCGGATCATTCTGCGCAGCATTAAAAACAGCGTCGCGGCGGCTTATTCCGAGGAAGTGGACGGATTTTACATCACGACGTCCATTGGCGCTTCCGTCTATCCTGACAACGCGGGAGACTTCGACACGCTGTTCCATCTCGCGGATTATCTTTTGTACCGTGCCAAGAGTAAAGGAAAGAACCGCTATATCATTTACAATCTGGAAAAACACGGACCGGTGGAAGAGATTGTGCAGTCGGGCATAAAAAATCTCGGTATCATCGGCAGGAAAGGCATGGAAAAGAGCGAAGTGGTCTGCAAGATCACGGATATGGTATTATGCGGGGAAGGATATCCACTCGATAGTATACTGAGCGACGTTGTCGATTATTTCGGCGTGGAGAGGGTTGTCGTCTATGATAAAACCGATATGCGCGTGGCGGCGCAGTGCGGCAATAAGCTGCTTGACGAGGAGCAGATCGCGGATACCATAGAATATATCGCCGATGAAAATTTAGAAAAGATGTATGAGAAAGGCGTTCTGGTCGTAAATAATATAAAGGCGTTTGAAGAAAAGAACGGGCAGATTTACGAGAAATTATGCCGGCAGGGCGTTTTATCCCTAATGCACCACAGGATAACGGCAAAGAGCGGAAAAACGTTTGTCATAAGTTATGAGTCGGTAGTAATCCGGAACACATGGAACCTTGAGGATATGCATTTTTTCCGTATTCTGGACCGGATATTAGAACAGTGTTTATAGGAGGAGCATTATGTGCGGAATAGTTGGCTATGTGGGGAAAAGGAATTGCACGGACGTACTGGTGGACGCTCTGTCGAAACTGGAGTACCGAGGATATGACTCGGCGGGGATCGCCGTGTTTGACAGAAATGTGATCCGGGTGTCCAAGACGAAGGGCCGTCTTTTGGATCTGGTGGAGAAGATGGGAAAAGAGGGAAAACCGGACGGTCACTGCGGTATCGGTCACACGAGATGGGCGACCCACGGGGAACCTTCGGATATCAACTCCCACCCTCACGGCAACAAGAGGATATCCATTGTCCATAACGGAATTATCGAGAATTACAAGGAAATCAAGGATTTCCTCATAAAAGAAGGCTATGGATTTGAGAGCGAGACGGATACGGAAACGGTCGCGAAACTTCTCGATTACTATTACGACGGCGATCCTCTCGGCACGATCATCAAAGTCCTTGCCGATATCGAAGGGTCTTACGCGCTGGGGATCATTTTTCGTGACTGTCCCGGTAAGATCTACGCGGTGCGCAAAGACAGCCCGCTGATCGTGGGCGTGGGCGAAAACGAGAACTTTATCGCGTCGGACGTTCCGGCGATCCTGAAATATACGAGGGATTATTACCTGATCGAGCAGGACGAGATCTGCGAGCTGACGGCGGAAAATATTACGATTTACGACACGAGAAGACGTGTTTTGAACAAGGAGTTACAGACGGCGACATGGGATATCGACGCGGCGGAAAAGGGCGGCTATGAACATTTCATGTTAAAGGAGATCCACGAGCAGCCAAACGCGGTAAAGATGACCGTAAGTCCCCGTGTAAAGGACGGTCTGCCTGATTTTTCCGAGACCGGTCTGACCGTGGAAATGTTAAATAAATACCGCCAGATTTTCGTGGTTGCCTGCGGTACGGCAATGCATGCCGGTATGGTGGGAAAATATGTGATCGAAAAACTTGCCCGCGTTCCGGTGATCGTGGATATCGCTTCGGAATTTCGCTACCGTGAACCGTTGATCGGCGAGGGCGACCTGCTGATCGTGATTTCCCAGTCCGGCGAGACGGCGGACACGCTGGCGGCGTTAAAACTCGGCAAAAACATGGGGGCGGAAACGCTTGCCATTGTAAACGTGGTCGGTTCTTCCATTGCGCGTGAGGCGGATATGGTGCTTTATACCAACGCCGGCCCGGAAATTTCCGTGGCGTCCACAAAGGCTTATTCCGTACAGATCGCGGCAATGTATCTTCTTGCCTTTGAGATCGCGTATGCCAAGGGAACCATCGACGAGGAACAGTGCAGAAAACTGGTGGGCGAACTTTTGGAGATACCGGATCTTATCGAGAAAACGTTAGACTGTAAGGCGGTGTGCCAGCAGACGGCGGCGCGTCTTATGAACGCGGACAGTCTTCTTTATATCGGCAGGGGATTAGATTACGCTCTCAGCATGGAAGGGTCGCTGAAACTGAAAGAAATTTCCTATATCCATTCGGAGTCTTACGCGGCGGGCGAGCTGAAACACGGGACGATTTCCCTTGTGACGAATCAAATGCCTGTGGTTGCCGTCGCAACGCAGAAGAGCCTGATCGAAAAGACCATCAGCAACATTAAGGAAGTAAAGGCAAGGGGCGCCATGGTCGTTCTTGTGTGCAGCGAGTCCCTTGAGGTGGAGGAGCAGATAGCGGACTGCGTTATCCGGCTGCCGGAGGTTGACGAGATCTTAATGCCTGCGGTCGCGGCGGTCCCGCTGCAGCTGATCGCCTATTACACGTCGGTACTGAAAGGCTGCGACGTGGATAAGCCGAGAAATCTCGCGAAATCCGTAACGGTGGAATAGAGAGGACAAAGAAATGGTAGAGATTAACGATTTATTTGATTTAAACGAGACGATGGCAAAGGATCTGTTCGAGGGTCTGACGTATCCGTGGGAAGCGCTTCCGAAGATCGGCGCGTTCATCACGCGGCTGGGGCAGACGCTTCCGGCGCAGGAGTACGATCAGGTTTCAGAGAACGTGTGGATCGCGAAAAGCGCCGTTGTCGCGCCCACGGCAAGCATTACGGGACCGTGCATTATCGGAAAGAACGCGGAGGTAAGACACTGCGCGTTTATCCGGGGTAACGCGATTGTGGGTGAGGGTGCCGTTGTAGGCAATTCCACGGAGCTTAAAAATGTGGTTTTATTTAATAAAGTGCAGGTGCCTCATTATAATTATGTAGGCGATTCCATTCTCGGCTACAAAGCGCATATGGGCGCCGGCTCCATCACTTCCAACGTAAAATCCGATAAAACCCTTGTCTGCGTCAACAAGGGAGACGCGAAGATCGAGACGGGGCTGAAAAAATTCGGCGCCATGGTCGGCGATAATGTGGAGGTAGGCTGCGGAAGCATTTTAAATCCCGGCACGGTCGTGGGAAAGGAGAGCAATATTTATCCGTTATCGAGCGTAAGAGGATTTGTTCCGCCAAAGAGCATTTATAAAAAACAGAGCGAAGTCGTGGAAAAACGTTAAATATAGAGAAAATGCAGGGCTTTTGATACCCGAATCGTATCAAAAAATAAACGGGTGCGGCTTGACTATTTTGTCGTATTATGAGAGAATACCCATAGATATTTTTATAAAAAGAAAGGAGATTTACAATGATTATTTCACAAGAAGTTGAAGAAATGTGCCCGGTAGCGCAGGGCGTTCATCACGGCGCAGCCCCGGTTCCTACAGAAGGAAAGTGGGTGAAGAATAAAGACGTAAAGGACATTTCAGGCTTAACGCACGGTATCGGCTGGTGCGCGCCTCAGCAGGGCGCATGTAAGCTCACGCTGAATGTTAAGGAGGGCATTATCCAGGAGGCTCTGGTTGAGACGATCGGCTGTTCCGGTATGACGCATTCCGCGGCCATGGCAGCGGAAATCCTGCCGGGTCTTACCGTTATGGAGGCTTTAAATACAGATCTGGTCTGTGACGCGATCAACACGGCCATGAGAGAATTATTCTTACAGATCGTTTACGGACGTACACAATCGGCGTTCTCCGAGGAAGGACTTCCTGTAGGCGCAGGTCTTGAAGATCTCGGTAAGGGTCTGCGCTCCCAGGTCGGTACGATGTACGGCACGCTCCAGAAGGGACCGCGTTACCTTGAGATGGCGGAAGGTTATGTTACAGGTATTGCTCTTGACGCTGAAAACCAGATCATCGGTTACAAGTTTGTTTCTCTCGGTAAGATGACAGACTTCATCAAGAAGGGTGACGATCCGAACACAGCATATGAGAAGGCTTCCGGTCAGTACGGCCGTGTTGATGATGCTGTTAAGATTATTGATCCTAGAACAGATAAAGAAGTACAGTAAGGGAGGATATCGTAATGGCATTATTTGAATCATATGAAAGAAGAATCGACAAGATTAATTCCGTATTAAACGGTTATGGTATTGCTTCAATCGAAGAAGCAGAGAAGATCACAAAGGACGCTGGACTTAACGTATATGACATGATCAAGGGTATCCAGCCGATCTGTTTTGAAAACGCGTGCTGGGCGTACACGGTAGGCGCGGCGATCGCGATCAAGAAGGATTGCAGGAAGGCAGCCGACGCGGCGGCAGCGATCGGCGAAGGTCTTCAGGCATTCTGTATCCCGGGTTCGGTAGCCGATCAGAGAAAGGTTGGTCTCGGACATGGTAATCTCGGTAAAATGTTATTGGAAGAAGAAACCGATTGTTTCTGTTTCCTTGCGGGACATGAATCTTTCGCGGCGGCGGAAGGCGCGATCGGTATCGCGTTAAAGGCGAACAAGGTTCGTCAGAAACCGCTCCGTGTTATCTTAAACGGCCTTGGTAAGGACGCGGCGCAGATCATTTCAAGAATTAACGGATTTACATATGTTGAGACGGAAATGGACTACTCAACAGGCGAGGTTAAGGAAGTATTCCGCAAGTCCTACTCCAACGGTCCGCGCGCGGCGGTAAACTGCTACGGCGCGAACGACGTAACGGAAGGCGTTGCAATCATGCATAAGGAGAAGGTTGACGTTTCCATCACGGGTAACTCTACCAATCCTACAAGATTCCAGCATCCGGTTGCAGGTACATACAAGAAGGAATGTATCGAGCAGGGTAAGAAGTATTTCTCCGTAGCGTCAGGCGGCGGTACGGGACGTACCCTTCACCCGGATAATATGGCGGCGGGTCCTGCTTCATACGGTATGACCGACACGATGGGACGTATGCATTCCGACGCGCAGTTCGCAGGTTCTTCTTCCGTTCCGGCGCATGTGGAGATGATGGGTCTGATCGGCGCGGGTAACAACCCGATGGTCGGCATGACGGTGGCTGTGGCTGTTTCGATCGAGGAAGCGGCGAAGGCTGGGAAGTTTTAAGGAATAGCGTATCGTAATAGCAATCGACTTTTCGTTTTATTTAACGATAATTTATTCTTGCAACAAAAGCTAAAACATGATATAGTGTAGATACAAAAAGAGGGAACAACCGCCCACAAAGTGGTTGACCTCCAGATTAGACGATAAGCCTACCTGTACCGCCAAGTAACAAGGTAGGCTTATTTATTTCGCTTGTTGTTCCTATCTATATAGGCAAGCAGTGCAATAAGAAACGTTCCGAAAAGAATTAACAGCGTTAAAACTTCGTATGTACTCATCAACACCACCTCTCCTCTTATGTACTCCGGCGAACCGGGCATGAAGTTTTGGGAGGTTACCACCTTGCAACACGATTGTTCCTCTTTGTTATTCTATCATATTCTTTCTTTTGTGACAATTATTTTAGATTATCATTCAGTATGTATGCTATTGACTAAAAAGAGAGAAAAACAACATGTCATACAATATTCATATTGTAAAAGGAGAAATCTGGGACGAAGAGGAGAACCCGGTCACTTTAGACGATGTGCGCAGGATAATGCACACGCTTCCAAATAATTTCCGCATTGTGGAGGACGGCGTGCAAACCATCGTATCGTTTGAAGAAGGAGAGTGTCCGAGTTTTCCCTATCAGAGCGACAGCCATATGCTCGCGCTATGCCTTGTCGCGGAAGCCTTGGGAGCCGGACTGGTCGGTGACGAAGGAGAACGGTATGACCGGGAACAGCTTGAGAAATAAAGGACGGAATACCATTGCCGGATATTCCGTCCTCTTTGTTTAAGCCGTTATTGATTAAAACTTCCGTCCCATACCGGCATATTGGAAATGTAATCTTCCGAAACGGCGGGTACATAAAAGGCGCCGTATGTTTTCAATCCCCCTTCGCGTTCCGCCTCGGGCAGCTCGACCAGGAAGCGGTAGTATGGCATAAAATATTTTTCATATTTTCCGGCGCGGTAGACAAGATCCGTTTTGGCAATATAACTTTCTCCGGGCATGGTATAAGGAACCGTCGTGATATAACTTCCGGCAAGCAGGAGTTCCTGAGCTTTGGCTGCGGAAATGACCGGATAGTCGCCCGCTTTTTTCGATAAATCCGGGCGGAATACCCTCGCCAAATAGAATTGTCCGTTTTCGTCGCCGTAGAAATCGATCCGGTTAAAATTATAATTAAGGATCTGTTCCGTCTCATCTCCCGCCGCGTCAAAAAAGCTGACGTTATAATTCTGCTGCGCGTAAATGTTGTAATCCCCCCCGCGGATATTCACCTGAGGCTTTTCCATATCAAGAAAATCCGCGTACCGCTCCAACAGATATCCGGCGGCAGCGGCGGTATCTTCATAAGAAGCGTGGTAGGAAAAATGGTACTGCGCGGGAAGCGGTACGGCAGGGTCGAAAGAAATGGTGGCGGTCCGATCCATTTCCACTTCGATTTGAATGCCGTCACTTTCCGCAAGGATCCGGGTAGGCTTAAAATGTTCTTCCGTAATCACCTCTCCCACGGAGGCGTATTTGGAAATAAGGAACGCCATTTCCTCCTCGCTCGGCATGTCGTCGGTAATCTCAAGAGCGTCCGTATCCATTCCGAGACGGTTTGCGATATCGGTTAAAATGTTTTCCATCGCGTCAAAGTCCGCTCCCGAAACATTATAATACTCATCATAGGTCAGCGGATTTTCAAAAACGGGAAGCGTGGAAAGGTTCATATCCTTATTCCACGGATTGGCGTCAATAAGTTCCGAAACATCATATGCCAGATACCCTTCAAATCCCATTCCGCCGCTCAAATCCTCGGAAATGGTCAGAAGCGGAAGGTCTTGGCGCTTTAAAAAAGGCGGCGCTACATAGATGAGTATGGCGGCGGCAAGACAGGCGGCAGCAGCCGTCAAAGCGCCCCATAAAAAACGTTTGTTATTTTTATTCGGTTTCGTGTCGGAAACCGCGTCATAAATCAGCTCGTCGTCAATCTGTCCGATCGCGTCCAAAAGTTTTTCACTTTTCATAGTATGATCCCCTCCTTTTCCAGATGGATTTTCAGTTCCCCGCGCATACGGAAAAGCAGGGAAGTCAGTTTGCTTTCACTCATGCCGTATACATTTGCGATATCCCGGATGGAATGTAAATACCAGTACCGGCGGATAAAAATATTGCGTTTCTGCCGGGGCTGCGCGTAGAGAAACTGTTCTATGGAATGAACCAGAACGCCTTCCTCCACGGATTGTTCCACGCTGTCCGCGGACGCGGCGCACTCCGAAAGCTCCGACAAAACAAGCTCGGTCTGTCCCGAACCCCGCTTTTTCGCGGTATATTGCTTGAAACGGTTCAGGGAAAGATTGCGTGTGATCTTGCCGAGAAATGTGGACAGCCGCTCCGGGCGTTTCGGCGGAATGGATTTCCACGCGTGAAACCAGGTATCGTTCACACATTCCTTAGCGTCCTCGTTGTTTTGCAGGATATTATAAGAAATCGTGTGACAGTAATTTTCATACTTTTCCGCCGTGGCGGCGATGGCGTTTTCGGAGCGGTTCCAGTAAAGGTCAAGTATCTCGTTGTCGTTCATTGATTTCTCCTTTCTGTTTTGTATCGTTCATATATATACACAACAAAAAACGCCATGCATTGCATGAAAAAGAAAAAATTTTACCGGGCAGGGGATTGCGTCGTTTGATTTAGTTTGGAACAGATTGTTCCGGTAACGCAGCCGGATAAAAGAATAATGAAAAGATCGGCGGGCGCAAGGACAATAAGCGGTAAGCCGTTAAAAAGAAATCCGTTTCCCAGCCGGTACAGATGACCGCTTAGGAGGAACAGTTCTCCGATATACATC